>DASSUE010000417.1:0-5655 GCA_035707305.1 Gemmatimonadales bacterium | reverse complement strand
CCCCCCTCGTCCCTGGCCGAGCTGGGGCCGAAGGGTGTGCTGCACGCTTTTGCGCGAGGAAAGACCCGAAGCCGCTGGTAATGCCAGCCCATCCCGTGTAGCATGCGCGCCGCACCGCCGACGGGCGTCCGTAGACCCGATGGCACCGGGCTTGCTTCGACAACGCCGGTCTGGGAAAGGGCAGCGAGATGGAGCGCGACGCGCCGATCCGCGTGCTGGTTGTAGCTGACAAGCTGGGCTTTCCCGGCGTGCGTCTTCATGGCATGGGGCGAGCTATCGTCGAGTGGACCCGCTCATTCGACCCCACGCGGGTGGCCCTCCACACCTGTGTGCTTCGCGACGTGGGCGGTTACCGGGCCGAAGCCGTGGCCGCCGGTGAACCGATAGAGTTCCTCGACCTGTCGCCGTTCAGCCTCGCGACGTTGGCCGCGCTGACCCGACGGGTGCGCCGGCAGGACATCGAGGTGCTCCACCTCAACGGGCTCGGCGCGAGCACCTTTGGACGGCTGGCCGGCCGGCTCACGGGCCGGCCGGCGATTGTCCACGTACACAGCAACAGCTATTACGATCCGAAAGGCTATCCTGCTTACGTTCGCGCCATCGACAACCTCCTCGCGCCATTCACCGCCCGTGCGGTCGCCATTTCGGAGACGGTGCGCGAGTTCTGCATCCACGCGATGGGGTTTCGTCCCGGCCAGGTGGAGCTGGTCCACTACGGCACGCCCCGGCTCGGCGCTCCGCCGTCGGAGGCACGGCTTCGCGAGCTGCGACACCGCTACGGCCTGGATGGCTGTCGCGTGATCGGGGTGAGCTCCCGGCTGTACCCGGTCAAAGGCCACCGAGTCGTGCTCGACGCTTTTCCGGCGGTCGCGGCCCGGTTGCCCGATGCCCGCGTGCTGTTCGTCGGTGATGGGCCGGAGCGCCCCGTCCTCGAGGCGCGGGCGCGTTCTCTGGGTGTGGCCGACCGGGTGTGCTTTGCCGGCTTCCAGGACGACATGGCGGCATATCTCAGGCTCTTCTCGGTTGCTATCGTCCCATCGCTCCATCCCGAAGGATTCGGCCTCGTCGCCGTCGAAGCGCTCGCTGCCGGGGTCCCCGTCATCGCATCGCGGGTGGGCGGATTGCCGGAGATCGTCACCGACGGCGTCGCTGGATTTCTGGTCGAGCCGGGGAACGCGGGGGAGCTGGCCGAGGCCATCCTGCGGGTGCTCGGCGAGCCTGGCGGCTATGCGGCATTGAGCGCTGCCGCCGTTGTCGAGAGCCAACGCTTCTCTATGGACCGGTTCACCGATCGCATGGAACACATCTACCGCACGCTCGCCCGTCCGGCGCGGGCGTCCGCCTTGTCGGAGCACTAACGTGAGAGTAGGGATTGTCGGCAGCGGGATGATCTCGGGGCATCATCTCTCGGCCGCCGCGCGTTACTCGGGAGCGGAGGTGGTGGGCATCGCCGATCCCGACGCTGCGCGCGCGCGAGCGCAGGCCGAGCGGTTCAAGGTCCCGCAGATCTTCACAGGTCTGACCGAGATGATGGCGGCCGCGCGGCCGGACGTCGTTCACATCCTGACCCCACCCGCCACGCACGCGTCGCTCGCGGTGGAGGCGCTCGACGGCGGTGCGCACGTCTACGTCGAGAAACCCATGGCCGTCACCCTGGCGGATGGCGAGGCCATGGCCGCGGCGGCATCCCGTGCCGGACGTCAGCTGTGTGTGGGCCACTGCTGGCTGTACACCCCCGCGATGACGCAGGCGCGGGAGCTTTTGGAATCCGGCGCGGCCGGCGACGTTCTTCAGGCCTCTTCTTCGTTCAGCTTCGATCTGCGGCGGCACAAGCATTTCGGTGAAGGCCACTGGGTCACCGCGCTGCCGGGTGGAGTGGTCGAAGATCTCGCGGCCCACCCGGTATCGCTGCTCGTCCGGCTGCTCGGCGCGCCGGCCTCGACCGCCGCGGCGGTACGCGGCGGGCGGACGCTGCCGTCCGGGCAGGATGAGGAGATGCGCGGGGTCATCGACGGCGAGCGCGGCCTCGGCAGCATCGCGGTATCGCTCGGCGCAAGCCCGGACGTGGCGCTGCTCGACATCTACTGCAGCCGCATGCTGCTCCGGCTCAACCTGTCGAGCATGGTGCTCACCGTGGAGAAGGAGCTCCCGGTGCCCCGAAAGCTCGCGCGCGGCCTCACCAACCTGCACCTGGCCGCCCAGTACGTGGGGCAGACCGCGAGCGCGAGCTGGCAGCTGGTGCGCCGTCGGATCGACGGCTCGTACGGCGTGATCCCGCTCATCCACGCGTTCTACGACGCCCTCGCTGCCGGTCGGCCGGCCCCCGTTGGGCCGGAGGAGGGCCTCCAGGTCGTGCGGGTGCTTCGCGCAATCTGGCCGGAGAATCGCCCCCGGCGGACCCCAGCAGCGGCAACGAACCCGGCCTCAGTCATCCAGTCCGACGTCGCGGGGGCGAAGCCGGCACTTGTGACCGGTGCCAGCGGCTTTCTGGGCGCTCATCTGGTGCGTGCGCTCCGGGCCCGGGGCGTCCCCGTGCGCGCACTGGTCCGATCGGTGGAGCGAGGCGCGGAACTTCGGAAGCTCGGCGCCGAGATCCGCGTGGGCGACCTCGCCCGCCCCGAATCGCTTCGCGGGCTCGCCGACGGCGTCGACGTGGTGTATCACCTCGGCTCGGCGATGCACGGTTCGTGGCAGGCATTCGAGCGGGTGGACATCGCCGGAACGCAGGCGTTGCTCGACGAGGCGATCCGGGCCGGCGCACGCCGGTTCGTCTACGCCGGCACCGTCTCCGGGTATCCGTTGGCGGCGCTTCCCGAAGGCAGCACAGTGGACGAAACCGTGCCGCTCGATACCACGGGCCTGCTCGGGAACTATGCCCGCGCAAAGGCGGTGGCGGAGGAACGGGTCCTGGCGGCGAACCGGGCCGGAACGATCGAGGGAGTGATCGTGCGGCCGGGGCTCGTCTGCGGGGCGGGCACCAGCGTGTTCCCGCCGTATGTCTGCCAGAAGGTGAAGCGCGATCTGGTGTTGCTGTTCGGCGATGGCCGGCTCCCGGTCCCGTTCACCTACGTCGACAACGCGATCGATGCGCTGATCCTCGGCGGCACCGTGCCCGGCATCGGGGGCGAGAGCTTCAATATCATTGACGACGATGTCGTCACCCAGCGCGAGTACCTCGACCTGCTCACGCGCATCACCCGGGGACGCGTGCGGATCGTGCGCGTGCCGCGGGCCGCCTACTATGCGATCGGCGCTCTGTCGGAGCTCGCGGCCAAGGTTCTCAAGAAAGAGCCCGTGACGAACCGGTATCGGGTCCGCACCCGGCTCCGCACCATGGGGTGGAGCTCGGCCAAGGCCGCACGGGTCCTGGGGTGGCGACCTCGGATGCCCCTGCGGGAAGGACTTCGGCGCGCGTTCGAGAGCTACGCGGCCGATGCGAGCGCAGGGTGACTCGCCCGCAGCTCTGGCGCGCCGCGCGCATCGCGATCGGCGTCACGGTCCTCGGTCTGGTGCTTTGGCGCGTGGACTGGGCCGAGTTCGGCCAGGTCACGGGGCGGTTGCGGCCCGTTTGGCTCGCCCTGGTCGCGGTCGTGGTCACTGTCGACCGGCTCTGGATGGCGGGCAAGTGGCACCTGCTCCTGCGCGGTCTCGGCGTCCGGGTCTCGTTCATCGAGACCGTCACGACCTACTACATCGGCGTGCTGGTGGGACTCGCGGCCCAGTGGCAGCTCGGCGGCGACATCGCACGGGCGCTCCGGCTCGGGCACTACTCAGGGGAGCATCGGAGGGTCACCGTCTCGGTCGTCTTCGAGAAGCTCGCCGGCTTCGCGGCCTGCGGCATTCTGGCCGCGATCGCGCTGTCGCTGCTGCACGCCCAGTACCCGGTGGTTCCCGGCGGGATCGCCCTGGGGACCATCGTGGTGGCCGTGGTCGTGCTCGCGGCGACGCCGCTCGTGCTGCTTGGACCCGTCGGCTCCCGGCTGCTCGCGCGCCTGGCGCGCGCCAGCCCGCGCCTGGCGGTGCTCCGAACCGATCTGTCCCGCGAGGAGCGTGACGGGCTACGCCGCATCGCGCTGGTATTCTTCCTGCTCACCCTTGGCGAACAGCTGATGCCGATCGTCTCCAACTCGCTGGTTCAGCGCTCGCTCGGACTCGACGTGGGGCTCCGCGCCACCTTTGCCGTGGTGCCGATCATCGCCTTCGTGTCCCGGCTGCCGGTGTCGGTCGAGGCGATCGGCGTCTACGAAGGGATGACGGCGCTCCTCTTCGGGCTGATTGGGCTGAGCACCGCGGAAGCCCTCGCCCTCGCGATCACCGCCCGGGTGACGGGCCTCACCGTGACCGCCGCCGGTGCCGGCGTCTGCCTCGCGCTCCGTCGCCGCGCCACCCGCCTCGGCGTCGAAGCAGGAAGCGCCTAGGATGCCCGCGAACCGCAAGATCGTGCTGTGCGTCGGCCACGCGTTCGCGCGCAACTACGGGGACCGCGCCATCTACGAGGTGATCAAGGAGGTGCTGGCCTCGCACGCCGGGTTGCACACCCGCGCCTTTCCCATCAAGCCGGTGTACCTCAACCGGGCCGGTCATACGTTCGGGCCACTCCGCAAGCTGCTGACCGGCCTTGTACTTCTCCCGCCGCACTACTGGCGCCTGTTCCGCCGGGCCCGACGATCGCACGCCGTGCTGATCGGCACCGGCAATCCGCTGATGGACATTCATCCCCTGCACACGGTGCAGCTGCTCCTCACGTGCCTGGTCATCCGGGCCGCTGGTCGGCGGATCTGGGTGTTCGGCGGCGGGGCGGGCCCGATCGACACGCGGCTGGGACGCTTCTGCATCGGCGCCGCATGCCGGCTGGCGGAGAGCGTAACGGTGCGGGACACCCGGTCGGTGGAGATTCTACGCCAGTGCAAAGGAGTCGGTCCGCTGCTCCGCCACCCGGCCCCGGACGTAGTGCTCAGCCTCGCTCCGCCTCGCCCGCCGCGCGAGCCCGGCGCCCGTCTCCGGGTCGGCATCGGGGCCATCCATTACATGCGACCCGGCCGGTCGGCGGGCGCGATCCGAGCCGGTGCGTACGAGGAATACCTCGACCGGCTCGAACGCCTGGCGCGGCTGGTCGTCTCACGCCTCGACGCCGACGTGCTCGTGTTCACCAACGAGCCGACCGAAGATCAGACGACGGTCGACGACGTGGTGCACCGGCTGCGCGATCTCGACCGCGTGAAGAGCGCGCCGGTGCACACGGTGGCGGAGGCAATGCGGGTGGCCGGCAGCTGCGACCTCCATGTGGGAGGGCGGCTTCACTCGGTGATCTTCTCGCTGATCCAGGGCGTGCCGGCCGTGGCGCTGTCCAGCCACGGCAAGATCATCGGCCTGTACACCGACCTCGACGCCACCGACTTGCTGTTCGACATCGCGACGTTCGAGCCGGAACGGGTCGTCCAGTGTCTCGACGCGCTTCGCGGCCCCCGCGGTGCGCGGCTGCTCGCCAACGTGGAGCGCCTACGACGCCAGGCTGCGGCGGGCCTCCACCGGCTCGCCGCCGATGTCGGCTACTTCGTCGCGCGAGGCACGCACCTGCCGGCCGTCAGCTGGCGCGCGGGCGCATGAGCTTGCGCGAGTCCCAGCTCGGGCTGTTCCAGGTCTCGGTGCTCAAGC
>DASSUE010000416.1:0-6130 GCA_035707305.1 Gemmatimonadales bacterium | reverse complement strand
CCGCCGGTCACCACTGAACGGGGCGGCACGCTGGACGTAAGCCACACGTTGCCGCCGATGATGCTGTCGTCGCCCACCTCGGTGTCGCCACCCAGAATCGTGGCATTGGAGTAGATCACCACCCGGTTGCCGATGGTAGGATGCCGCTTGATGCGGGAGAGGTCCTTCCGCACGGATGCCGCACCCAGCGTCACCCCCTGGTAGAGCTTCACCCCGTCTCCCAGCACGGCCGTCTCGCCGATCACGACCCCGGTGCCGTGGTCGATGGAAAAGCGCGCGCCGATGACCGCCGCGGGATGGATGTCGATCCCGGTCTGGCGGTGGGCGTACTCCGTAAGGAGTCGGGCCACGAGCGGCGCGCCCAGCCGGTGCAGCGCGTGCGCGATCCGGTACAGCGCGATGGCGAAGAAGCCCGGGTAGGCCAGAATGACTTCGTCCCGACTCGCCGCAGCGGGATCGCCCTGGCAGATCGCGTCGGCGTCTTCGAGAAGCGCCCCGTAGATGCCTGGCAACTGCTCGAGGAACCGGCTGGCCCGCTCACTGGCCGCCTCGGGTGTGAGATCGGAGCCGAGCAGCGCCTGGCTCAGCAGCGCGTGCAGCGCCCGGCCTTCCGTGTCGACCGCGTCGGCTGGGGCGAGACCCGGCGCGAAATGGGGAAACAGGTACGCCAGGACGGCCCGGCCCGCCTCCTCGGCCGCGGCGCCCAGGCGGGGCGGCAGCCGGTATCCGCGGCGGGCCGTGCGGAGCTGGTCGGCAAACCCGGGTGGGACGCCGGGTGTATTGACAGCGTCGTTTCCGGAAGTCACCTTGGCGCCATCTCTCCCCATACTCTTCAACTCCGGAGCAATTCCATGGCTGGCCCAGCCCCCGCCCCGAACAGCGGCACCGGCCTCGCCCCGAACGTCGCGGGAGCGCTGGCGTACCTTCTCGGCCCGATCACGGGCATCGTGTTCCTGCTCATCGAAAAAAACAGCGCCTTCGTTCGGTTTCACGCCGTTCAGTCGATTGTCTTCGGCGTGATCTGGATAATCTTCTGGATCGTGCTCTCCGTCATCAGCAGCGTGGTTCCGGTGCTCGGCTGGATCGTCGGGTTCCTGATCTCGATCGTGGCCGGACTCGGCGGCCTGGTCCTGTGGCTCCTGCTGATGTACAAGGCGTATCAGGGCCAGGAATGGGAGCTGCCCGTGGCCGGCCCGATCGCACGCAAGCAGATGGGGAACATCACGGTCTAGCCTGCCGCCCCACGCCTGCCGCGCCCCGGGGCCAGGAACCGTTGGCGCGGTTGACGTCGGGCAGTTCGTGGGACGGGTCCAGCTCGACCTTGGTGACCTTCGGCTCCGCCGATACCGTCAATGCGTGCTCCCTCCGCCCGTCGAACCACGCCTCGACGGGGATGGTGATCGTGTCGACCTTCCCGCCGTCGCGGGTCACCGCGAGAACGATTGGCATGATGGCCCTGCCCTGGCTCGCGATGACGATCCGGGTGGAATCGCCTACCGTCGCCACCTCCTCCACCGCCTGGTCCAGCCGCCACGTTTCGTAGAACCAGGTCTTCCAGAACCAGTCCAGGTCGCGGCCGCTGACGTCCTCCATCGTGTTCCAGAAATCGTACGGCGCCGGGTGCTTGTTCATCCAGCGCTTGCCGTACTCCCGCATGCCCCGCTCGAACGTCTCCCGCCCGAGGACTCCCCGCAATGCGACGAGGACGCTCGCCGGTTTGTAGTATCCCGCCACCCCGAACGCGGGCTCGCTGTAATAGCGGTCGCCGTACTTCATCATCGACTCTTCCAGGCCCGCCTCGGAGACCTGAAGGTAGAATTTGCGATTTTCCTCCTCGTCGTCCACCGTCTTGTAGAAATCCGGAATGGACTGCGACTGGAGATACTGCGTCAGACCTTCGTCCTGCCAGGTGTACCGCTTCTCGTCCGAGCCCACCATCATCGGGAACCACATGTGCCCGATCTCGTGGGTCACGACCTCATACATCGTGAGGCTGTCCCACTGCCCCCCGATGCACGTCATCATCGGATACTCCATGCCCCCGCACCCTACCGGACCATCCATCGCGGTCATGTGGGGATACGGGTACGGCCAGAGGAGCTTGGAGAAGAACTCGATCGAATGCTGGCCGTAGCGCGCGGCCTCGTCCCAGTACGACCTGCGGCCTTCGGGGCGGTAGAGGGCGCTGACGACCGTCGAGCCGGACCCGGTCGCCGCGGCGGCGGCGTCCCAGAGATAGCGGGGCGACGTACCCCAGGCGAAGTCTCGCACGTTGGTCGCCCGGAACCGCCAAACGAGCTTGCCGTCCTTCCCCCGCGCCGTGGCCGCGCTGTCGTTCTTGTCCTGCTCGGTGACCACCCGGACGACCGTCTTCGCGGTGCGGGCTGAATCGAGTCGCGCCCGGGTCCGCTCCGACAGCACGTCGGCCGCGTTCTGAAGCTCCCCGGTGGCGTTCACCAACCATCCGGCCGGGACCGTGAGCGCCACATCGTAGTCCGCGTAGCCCATGTAGAACTCGGCCTGGCCCAGATACTGGTCGATCTGCCAGCCATTGAGGTCGTCGTACACTGCCATCTGCGGGTACCAGTAGGACAGATACCAAACCTCGCCGTCCTGTCCGCCGCGAGGTGCGGTCTCGGATGGCACCCTGAAGTGCCACGCGAAATCCATGGAGAGGGAGTCGCCGGGCACGAGCGGCTTGGGCAACCGGATCTGCATCACCGTACCGTCCACCGTGTAGCCCGGCTCGTCCGGCTTCGCGATCCCACTCATCGCCCGCCCTTCAACAGCCACCCGGTCGAACTCGATGCCGCCGAGCTTGGGGGTCTGCTGATTCCGCTTGGCGTCGGGCGCGAACAGGTTGTTGTAGGCTTGGACGTACACCACCGGAAGCGTGTCGGGGGAGCGGTTGAGGTAGGTGACGGTTCCCGTCCCATTCAGGCGCTTCCCCACCGGCTGCAGCTCGGCCTCCAGCTTGTAGCGCGCGTACTGCTGCCAATAACGCGGCCCGGGTTGTCCCGTCTCAGTCCTGGTACCCCGCGCCACCGCCGCGGTGAACGCCTCGCTCGGCTGGATCCGGAGGTTCGACGGAATGCTCGCCTCCGAGGGCCGGACCTGCCCCGTGGGTCCAGGGCTCGGCCCGGGGCGCGGCGCGGGGGCGGGTGTAGGCGCTGGGGCAGGCGTCGAGCGGCCGGACGAGCAGGCGGCGGCGAAGGCGGCTCCGAGCACGAACACAAGGCCGGTCCGAAAGGCGGGCTGCACCATCACATCTCCTCAGTCGGGTTGCGCCGGACGAGACGAACGTCGGGCGCCATACGCACACACCGCCCGGCGGGTGTCGCCCGGGCGGGGTCCGAATCCTAGCAGGGCGGGACGGCTGATGGGCGAAATCCAGTCCATCCGACCACCGGTCCCGGCGTCTTCATGGTCATGACGCGCTCCGGAATCCTCCTGGCGGCCTGCCTGGCGGCGCACGCCTGCCGATCCGCGCCGGCCATCCCCGCGGGCTCGGCGTTCGTGCCCGAGGTGCGAATCGCGAAGGCCCCCGGCCCGGCGCCCGAGGGAATGGTCTGGGTTCCGGGCGGCCGCTTCTGGATGGGATGCGGGGGGTGCAACCTCCCTGACGCGCTGCCGGTCCACCCGGTCGAAGTGGACGGCTTCTGGATGGACCGGACCCCGGTCACGAACGGGCAATTCGCCCGGTTCGTGGAGGCCACCGGTTACGTGACCGTGGCGGAACGCCGTCCCGATCCCCGCGATTTCCCCGACACCCCGGCGAAGGATCTGGTTCCGGGATCGGTCGTCTTCAGCCCTCCGGCGCGGGCGTTCGCCGGCATGCGCTACGTGGACTGGTGGCGCTGGGTGCCCGGGGCAAGCTGGCGTCATCCCGAAGGACCCACCAGCGATCTCGGCGGGCGGGCGGACCATCCGGTGATCCACGTGGCCTTCGAAGACGCGGTGGCGTACGCGCGTTGGGCCGGTAAGCAGCTTCCGACCGAGGCTCAGTACGAGTTCGCGGCGCGGGGCGGGCTCGACCGGCGCCGCTACGCCTGGGGCGACTCGCTCACGCCGGGGGGCCGCTGGGCGGCCAACATCTTTCAGGGGACCTTCCCGGTGCGGAACACGGCGCTGGACGGGTTCGGGGCGACGTCGCCAGTCGGCGCGTTCCCGGCCAATGGCTTCGGGCTCCTGGACATGGGTGGGAACGTCTGGCAGTGGACCGCCGACTGGTACGATCCGGAGGCCTATGCCCGGCGTTCGGCGGTAGTCAGCCGGAACCCCGCCACCCCCCGACCCACCCAAAACGGTCGGCCCGAGCGGGCTATCCGTGGCGGATCCTTTCTCTGCAGCGATCAGTACTGCACTCGCTATCTGGTGGGCAGCCGGGGCCGAGGTGAGCCCTCCACGGGTGCGTCCAATCTCGGTTTCCGGCTGATCCGGTATTAGCCTTCACGACCCATGACCGGAACCCGCATCGAGCCGCCGGCCCATCTGGCCGCGGCCGTGGAAGAGACCCATCTCGCCGGCGAGATCCTCGCCGAGCTGGGCAAGGTGATCGTGGGGCAGCGGGAGCTCCTCGAGCGGCTGGTGACCGGCCTCCTGGCCGACGGACACGTGCTGCTCGAAGGCGTGCCCGGCCTGGCCAAGACGCTATCGGTGCGGACCCTCGCCGCGACGGTCTCGGGTTCGTTCCGCCGGGTGCAGTTCACCCCCGACCTCCTGCCGGCGGACCTCATCGGCACCCAGATCTTCAACCAGCGGACCGGCGACTTCACGGTGCAGCCGGGGCCGATCTTCACCAATATCCTGCTCGCCGACGAGATCAACCGCGCGCCCGCCAAGGTGCAGAGCGCCCTGCTGGAGGCCATGCAGGAACGTCAGGTGACGATCGGCGGCGAGACGTTGCCGCTACCGGAGCCGTTTCTGGTGCTCGCGACCCAGAATCCCATCGAGCACGAGGGGACCTATCCGCTTCCCGAGGCGCAGGTGGACCGGTTCATGTTCAAGCTGGTGGTGAGCTACCCCGAAAGGGCCGAGGAGCGGCTGGTGCTCGACCGCATGACCGGGCTCGACGAGCCCGCGGTGCGCCCGGTCGTCGATGCGCCCAAGCTCCTCCGGGCACGCCGCGCGGTACAGGAGATCTACGCCGATGACCGGGTGAAGGAGTACGTGCTCGATTTGATCTCGGCCACGCGGGACCCCGGGCTTGCAGGGCTGACCGATCTCACGCCGATGATCGAGTACGGCGCTTCCCCCCGCGCCGGCATCTTCCTGCTGCGAGCCGCGAGGGCGCACGCCGCGCTCCAGGGGCGGGGCTACGTGACGCCGGACGACATCAAGGCGCTCGCACTCGATGTACTCCGGCACCGCGTCATTCTCACCTACCGCGCCGACGCCGAGGGTATCGGCGCCGACCAGGTCCTCAGCCGCATCCTCGGCGGCCTCCGCGTTCCCTGACGTTCTCATGGCGCCGGAAGAAGCCGCTGCGGAGGTCCGGCGGATCGAGATCACCACCCGCCATCTCGTGCGCGACATCGTGGCCGGCGAATACGCCAGCGCGTTCCGCGGCCGCGGCGTCGAGTTCGCCGAAGTGCGGGAGTATCAGCCGGGCGATGACATCCGGAGCATCGACTGGAACGTGACCGCACGGCTCGGCACGGCCTACGTCAAGCGGCACCTCGAGGAGCGGGAGCTCACCGTGATGTTTGCGGTGGACTACAGTGCGTCGGGACGCTTCGGCAGCCGGCGTCGCGCGAAGGCCGACACCGGGCTCGAGGTGGCTGCAGTGCTGGCACTGGCCGCGGCGCGAAGCAACGATCGGATCGGCGCACTCTGCTTCACCGACCGCGCCGAGCGATACATCCCGCCGCGCAAAGGCCGGCGGCACGCGCTCCGGGTCGTGAGCGAGCTGTTGGCCTATGATCCGGCAGGCCGGCGGACCGATCTCGCCGCGAGCCTGGGCTGGCTCGACACCGTGCTTCGCCGCCGCTCGGTGCTGTTCATCCTTTCTGATTTCATGGCTGATGGCTGGGGCGGGGCGCTCGAGCGGCTCGCCCGGCGGCACGACGTCGTCGCGGTGCGCCTGACCGATCCGCGGGAGCGCACCCTCCCGGACGCGGGCCTCGCGGCG
>DASSUE010000415.1:0-11838 GCA_035707305.1 Gemmatimonadales bacterium | reverse complement strand
TTGATCCCCACGATGGGCTGGACGTCGGCGTACTTCGCGGTGTTCGCGACCAGGCCGTCCTGGCCCAGCGTCACGATCAGATCGCTCGAATCGAAGGCGTACGTCGGTACCAGGGACCGGTCGAGAAACTGGCGTTGGAGGCCCAGGTCGAGATCCCGGCGGAGACGGTCGAGCGCCCGGCGATACGTGTCGTGCTCCCGCTCGTATTCGGCGAAGTCGCCTCCGGCGTGCTCGAGGTAGAACTTCGCCTGCCCGCGGGTGTTGAACCGCTCGACCAGCTCGTCGAGCCGGGTTTTCCGGGTGACGACGACGATCTTCTCGAACATGGCGACCCGCCTTATCTGCCCGCCGGCGCCGGGCCGATGAGGGACTTGAGCAGATCCGGCGTCACGTTGAGCTCGCCGATCTTGGACGCGTTCTCCGCCATCTCCCGGAACGCGAGCGCCACCATCAGCCTGGGGTCGGCGCCCCCGGCGCTCACCGCCATCAGCGTCCGCCAGTCCACGTTGCGGAGCGGCTCGAGCGTGGCCTGCAGCGTGTAGGCCCGTGCGTCGGCGTCCTGCCGCTCGTTCGCGCTCCGGCGCTCGATCAGCGCCGTGCGCCTTTCCTCGACCGCGATGTCGGCACCGATCTGGGTCTCGCGGATCTGGCGTTGCTTCTCCTGCACCGCGATCTCGGTGTTGAGCTCGCTCTCCTTGATGCGCCGCTCCTGCTCCACCGCCGCGTTTCGCCGGGCGTAGATCGCTTCGTCGGATTGCCGCTGGAGCGCCTCGCGCGCTTCGGCCTCGAGCGCCCGCCCGATCTCCGGCGTCGGCTTGAGGGAGAGGATCGAGAGACTCAGGATCTCGATCCCGAGCATCCGCACCGGCTCCGCATCGCGGATGGCCGAGAGAACCTCGCGCAGGATGGCGTCGGAGCCGGTGAGCACCTCGCGAAGGGTACGCGCTTGAACCGCGGCGCGCGCCTGAATCTGGAGCGCCTCGACCAGGCGCTCGGCAAGCTTGTCCGGATCATCGGAACGGTAGGCGCTGTCCGGCCGGATGCTGAAATCGAGCAGGGCGGCCAGGCGTCGCGGGTCGGCGACCCGGTAAGTCAACTGGCCCTGCACCGTGACGGCCTGGAAATCGGCCGTGGTCTCGTTGAACACGAACGGCACGCCCGTGCTGGCGATCGGGATCGCGATCACCGTGGAGGTGGGCCGGACATAGAGGAACGCGAGGCCCGGTCCTTCCCGGCGCAACCGGTTGCCCTGGTAGTGCAGGATGTAGGTGGTCGGGGCGGCCTTCATGTAGGCGAGCATCGGTTCCTCATCGGTGTCTCTGTGACACTATATTAGTGTTCCAGAAACACTAAGTCAAGGGGCGGCAGATGCCCCCGCCGGGTCAGGCGCCGACCCCTGCCATCCGGTGCATCACCCGGCCCATCACTCGCACCCGGGCCCAGCGGGGCAGGGTGGCCAGCGACCAGCCGAGCAGCTTGGAGAGCGAGCCCGGCAGGACAGTGGCGCGCCGGCCCAACGCCGACACGGTGGCCCGGGCGACGTCGGTCGGATCGAGGGCGGCGGCCATGGTCATACGGGCCCGCTCCGAGAATCCACTCCGGGTAGGCCCGGGCGCGGCCAGCAGCACGTCGATGCCGCGAGGTGCCCATTCCACCCGCAGCGCCTCGCCCAGCGCATGGACATACGCCTTGGTGGCGGCGTAGTGGGCGCTCCACGGCGTGCCCTGGAAGCCCACGACCGAGCCGATCAGGATCACCCCGCCACGCCCGCGCCGGGCCAGCCGATTGCCGAAATGGTGGGTGGCATCGAACACCGCCCCCGCGTTCACGGCGAGCATGTCCCGCTCTGTGGCGGGCGAGGCATCGAGGAACGGGCCCGACGTGCCGTAACCCGCCGCGGCGACCAGGAGCCCCACGTCGAGATCGCGGGTCGCGGACGCGACCGCGTGGAGCGCGCCCTCACGGCCCAGGTCGGCCGCGACCGCGCGAGCCTCGACGCCGAACCTCGTCGCAAGCTCCTCGGCCAGCGTCTCAAGCGCGGCGCGGCTCCGCGCTACCAGCACGGTATTGAGCCCCTTGCTGGCCAGCTCGACCGCGATCGCCCGGCCGATGCCGGACGACGCGCCGGTGACGACGGCCCAGGGTCCGTAGTGAGTGAAGAATGCGCTGGATGCTGCCGACATATCGCCTCCGGAGGTTGGGGTCCGGCACGGGTCCGTCCCGTGCCTGCTTTCCGGAGTAAACAATGTATATGCAACTATTGTTCGCTCGCCGGTTCCTCCTGGCCCAGGGCCGAGAACTCGGCCAGCAGCTGCAACAGCTGCCGCGCCCTTCTTGGGCCCAGCCGGTTCACCGTACGACTCTGCGCCGCGCGCCAGCCCGGGAGCGCCGCGGCGAGGGTGGCTCGGCCGGCCTCCGTGAGCTTGAGCGTACGGACTCGGCGGTCGGCTCGTCCCGGCGTCACCGACACGAGTCCCCGCCGCCGCAGCAGGTCCACCGAGCGGGTCGCGGTGGTCTGATCGATCCCTACCCACGCCGCCAGCTCGCCCAAGGTGCAGGTGCCGAAGCCGTTGATCGCGGCGATCAGGATGAACTGGGTGCTCTCGAGCCCGCTCGCGCCGGTATCCTGATACAGCTGCGCCGCGACTCGGGCGGCGCGCCGGAGTTTCGCGTTGAGGCACTGCTGGGGATGCATGAAGTCGGAGCCAGGCATGGTGGCAAATGTAGCTACATGCAAGCACGTTGGCCTTGTGCACCGGGGCCCGCGGCGCTACGGCTAGCGACAGGATTCAACCGTTGGCACGGATGATGGGCGAAACCACGCTTCATTCCGCGCGAGGGCGATGGCTCGTGGTCGACTCGGTGCTCGGGTCCGGCGCGGTATTGCTCGAGAGCAGCGGGGTCACGGCGGCGCTCCCCGGCCCTTCGCGCCGGCCGTGCCGCCTAACCGGCGGCGCGGCGGGCCTGGATCCAGCGCTCGATCTTCTCCTCGAGCATCGGCAGTGGGATGGAGCCGTCCTCCAGCACCGTCTGGTGGAAGGCGCGGATGTCGAACCGCTTGCCCAACGCTTTCTGGGCGTGGGTCCGGATCCGGAGGATCTCGGCCGAACCCATGGTGTACGAGGCCACGTAGCCGGGAATGCTTGCAAGCAGGCTCACCACGCTTGCGATCCGTGGCTCGGGCAGGTTCGGCATCTGGCGGCGCACGTACTCCTCCGCCTGCTGTATTGACCAACCCCTGAGCTGCATGCCGAGGTCTGCCACCATGAGCGGTGCGAGGCTGAGATAGGTGCCCAGCCGGGTGAGCGGCGTGCTGTACAGGCCCATTTCGTCCGCGAGGAGCTCGGTGTACGTGGCCCAGCCCTCGCCGAAGCCGGCCACCCAGACCAGGCGGGTGACGGGGTGGCGGGCGGCCTGCTCGCCGATGACCGCCCCCTGGAGGTGATGGCCGGGCCAGGTCTCGTGAAAGATCGTGGCCTCGAGCCCCGCGCGGCGCACCGGCGGGAAGGTTCGGTAGAGATATGTAGCGGGCCGGTTGCTCCCATCGGTGGCCGGAATGTACTGACCACCCGGCGCTGTGCTCTGTTGGTACTCCGGGAACGGCACGATGGCCACGTCACCGACGGGGACGGTCGCGAACCACCTCGGGATCGCGGCCCGGGCTCGCCCCATCGCAGCCTGGGTGAATGCCCGCACGCTGTCGGGACCCGGGATCTCGTTGTGCGGATCGTGGTTCAGCTTGTCCCGGAGCCAGCGGATGTCCCCGTGCTTCCCACCGGTAGGGCGGTATACGTCGCGCGCGAGGCCGAGCAACGCCGCCGAGTCGTGCGTCACCAAGGACGTCACCTCGCGCCACAGCGCCTCGGGGTCGCGGTCGAGACTGGTCGCTTGTCGCAGCAGTGCTCGATAGCAGCCGAGCCCGTCTCGATTCCCGGCGATCGCGTTTTCCCTTCGCGCCTTCACCAGATACTCGTCGGCGAGGAACGTCCGATACTCGCGCGCCACGGCTTGCACGGAGTCGGTGGCCAGCGGCGTGAAGGCGGCAACGAACGTCGGTGTCGAGTCACGGAGCGCGGGATCCAGGAAAGGCAGGCTGTCGGGCGGCGCCGCGAGCAACCCGTCCAGCTGGCCGATCACGGCCTGCACCACGCTCCGCGATGCCGTGTAGCCCAGCCGCATCCCTTCCCGCAGGTTCGCGATCTCGGTCCGGACGTAATGGGGCAACGCGCTCCAGCGATGGATCGCCGCGGCACGGGCGGAATCGGACCCGACCGGTTGCAGCGCCGCGAGCTGCGGCATGCTGGTCTGCCACCCGAACGCCTGGTTCACGGGCCAGAGCTCGCCGCGGCAGACCCGAGTCGCGCGTCCGCCATCGAGCGCCGCCCGAAGGAATCCGTAGGTGATCCATTCGGGCGTTCCGACCAGCGCCTTCGGGTCGATCGAGCCGATCGCACCGGCCAGACTGTCCTCCAGGCGCTGCCACCGGGCAAGGGCGGCAAGCGAGTTGTCGGAGAGGCGATCGGTGGGAGCGTCGGCGAGGCCGGCGAAGACCGCTTGCTCGGGCGCGAACTCGTATATCCCGGCGACATAGCGGTCGGCCAGCGCGATGACCGGCGTCGTCTGGGCGGGGAGACGCCCGGCCACCAGCGCCGGGAGCAGAACAACCAGAAGCGGGATGCGTCGCATGGCGTAACATAACCCGCGCGAGACTCGGCCCCGGGCCCGGGACCGACTACCCTTCAGTCCCATGGCCGACGTCTCACCGCCCGCCGCGCAGCGCTACGACCGCTCGATCGTCGAAGGGCCGCTGCTGCCCGCGGTCTGGAAGATCGCCTGGCCGACCATGCTGACGAACATCATCGGTGGACTGCAGGGCATCGTGGACCACGCGCTGGTCGGCCATCTCGTGGGCTACGCCGGGAACGCCGCCATCGGCGTCGCGTGGCAGATCGTCATCGTGGTGATCATCTTCATCAGCTCGCTGTTCACCGGCATGAGCGTGCTCGTGGCACGGTTTGCCGGGGCTGGCGATCCCGACAAGGTGGACCGCACCGTCTACCAGGCCTTCCTCACTGCGACCTTCATTTCGCTGGGCATCATGGCGCCGGCCGGCTACTTCGCCTCGCCGTGGCTGCTCGATCTGGTCAACGCGACGCCGGCCGTGAAGGCGGAGGCGCTGCCGTTTCTTCGGATCATGTTCCTGTTCAGCAGCGGGATGCTGGTGTTCTACATGCTGAGCGGTGCACTTCGCTCGGCCGGCGACGCCCGCACCCCGATGGTGCTGGGGATCGTGCTGACGGTGCTCAACCTGGTGCTCAATATCGTGCTGATTCGCGGCCTCGGGCCGATCCCCGCGTTCGGAACCGCCGGGTCGGCGCTGGGCACTGTGATCGCCTCCGCGCTGCTGGGTGGGTACTCGCTCTGGAAGCTGTGGCACGGCGGATGGGTCATCTCGTTTCCCCGCGGTCAGGGCTGGGGACCGGACTGGGGGATCATCCGGTCGCTGTTCCGGTTCGGCCTGCCGACGGGAATCCAGGGCATCGCGATGAACATCGGGGGCGTCGTGATGCTGGGATTCATCGGCTCGCTGGCCCAGAGCGCGGCGGCGCAGGCCGCCTTCGCCATCGCGTACTCGCAACTGTTCTCGCTGATCACCTGGACGTCCATCGGCCTGATGGGCGCCGCCGCGGCGGTGGCGGGGCAGAATCTGGGTGCGGGACGCCCCGAGCGCACCGCGCATGCGGTGCACGTGGCGGCACGCTTCGGGTTGGCGGGTGCCGGCATCGTCGGCGCGGTGTTCTTCCTGTTCCCCCGCCAGCTGCTGGCCGTCTTCGGCATGAGCGATCCAACCGAGGTCGCGCTGGGCGTGCAGCTCCTCAGGGTGCTGAGCGTCTCCGGCCTGTTCATCGCCGTAGCGCTCACGTACACCGGCGGGCTCCAGGGCACCGGCGATACCCGGAGTCCGCTATACATCTCCATCGTGTCGCAGATCGTGGTTCCGCTCGGCATCTGCTTCGTGATCCAGCGGACGGGGACCCTCGATCCGATCGACATCTGGATCGCCATCCTCTCGGGACACGCCACGCGATGCGCGCTGAGCGTGATTCGCTTCAATCAGGGCAGGTGGCGCGGCATCGCAGTCGACATCGCGCCGAAGGCAAGGGAGAGCGCAGCATGACGACATCCGCACCGGCGAAGCGGCCGGTCGTATCCCGGGCCGAGTGGCTGGAAGCGCGCAAGGCACTCCTCGCGGAGGAAAAGGAGCTCACCCGCCACCGCGACCGGGTCAACGCCGCCCGCCGGGCTCTGCCCATGGTCGAAATCGTCAAGCCGTACGTCTTCACCGGCCCGGACGGCACGGCGACGCTGGGTGACCTCTTCGAGGGCCGGAGCCAACTCATCGTATATCACTTCATGTTCGACCCGGGCGATCCTCCCCCCGGCACGTCGGGCGATCCATGGGACGTGGGCTGCCCGGGATGCTCGCACGTGGTCGACAACATGCCGCACCTCGCCCACATCCACGCGCGAGACACGACGCTCGTGCTGGTTTCGCGAGCGCGGCTCGAGAAGATCGCGCCGTTCAAGCGGCGCATGGGATGGACGGTGCCGTGGTATTCGTCGTACGGGAGCGACTTCAACTACGACTTTCACGCCACAGTGGACGAGGCCGTGAGACCGGTGGAGTACAACTACCAGAACAAGGCGACGCTCGAGCGGAAGGGCGAGACGTATCACCTAAAGGGCGAGCAGCACGGTCTCAGCGTGTTCCTTCGCGCGGGCGGGCGAATCTTTCACACCTACTCGACCTACGGGCGGGGCGTGGATTCGCTGCTGGGGGTGTATCAGTATCTCGACCTCACGCCGTTCGGCCGGGGCGAGGGGTGGGATGGGATGCCGGACCTGTTCGGCCTCGGGATGGGATGGCTCCGGCATCACGACAATTACCGCAACATCAACGCGAGGAGCTGATCGATGGCGGGTTATGTCGATGGATTTCTTCTGCCGGTCCCGAAGCGGAAGGTGGCGGCATATCGCCGGATGGCGCAGAAGGCGGGCAAGATCTGGCGCAAGTACGGTGCACTCGAATTCCGCGAATGCATGGGCGACGACTTGAACATCAAGGGAATGCCGTCGCTCGCCAAGCGGGTCAGGCTCAAGCCCGGGGAGACGGTGTTCTTCTCCTGGATCGTGTACAAGTCACGCCAGCATCGCGACCGGGTGAACGCCCGGGTGATGAAGGATCCCCAGATCGCGAAGATGATGGATCCGAAAGACATGCCTTTCGACGCCAGGCGGATGGCGTCCGGTGGGTTCAAGATGCTGGTCGACCTATAGCGCGGGACCGGTCGATCAACTTGGGCGCCGCGATCCGCTCGGCCCAGCCGACGAACTCGGGGCGGGCGCCGCGCCAGCGGAGCTGATCCACGCTGGTGAACAGTGGAGCGTCGGTGCGGAGCCTGGCGAGCTCTTTGAAGCGCAGGGCGAGATCCCGGTCGGCGCCGAGGATACCGGCCGGGAAGTGCTCGATGGGTCCGTGCCGGTTGAGCAGCCGCGCGGCGGTGGCAGATCCGATGCCAGGGATGCCGGGATAGCCGTCCGCCGCGTCGCCCACCAGCGCCAGGAAATCCGGGATGAGGGCGGGCTTGACGCCGAACTTCTCGCGCACGCCCGCCGCGTCGCGGATCTGCTGGCTGCGGCGATCCAGCTGCACGACGCGGTCGCCCTGGATGCACTGCGCGAGGTCCTTGTCCGGGGTCCAGATGCACACCTTCTCCACGGTCGGGTCGGCCGCGGCGATCCGCGCGGCGGATGCCAGCGCATCGTCGGCCTCCAGCTCGACCATCGGCCACACGGCCACACCCATCGCACCAAGCGCGTCCTCCAGGGGGTGGAACTGCGCCACCAGCGCCGGCTCCAATCCCGCGCCGGTCTTGTAGCCCGGCCAGAGACCATTCCGGAACGACTCGATGACGTGGTCAGTCGCCACTCCGACGTGGGTCGCGCCGCCCTCGAGCATCTGCAGCACGGTCTGCAACACGCCGGCAACCGCCCCGAACGGCGGATCCTTGCCCTTGGTGAAGCGACGGAGCCCATAGAAGTGGCGGAACAGCTCGTACGTGCCGTCGATGAGGTGAACGATCATGCCGGGTGCCGGGTACTCGCCGCGCGATCGAGCAGGAGGCGGCGCTCGCGGGCATTTTGGGTGAGGGATGCGGCGCGCTCGAATTCCGCCCGCGCCTCGTCCAGGCGCCCCAGCTTGAACAGGAGATCACCCCGCACGCTGGGAAGCAGGTGGTAGCTCTTGAGTGAGGGCTCCGCCGTCAGCGCATCGACCAGCGCGAGACCGGCCTCGGGCCCCGCTGCCATCGACACGGCCACCGCTCGGTTCAGCTCGACCACCGGCGACGGGCGCAGCCGCCCCAGCGCTTCGTACAGCGCGGCGATGCGCCTCCAATCGGTGGCTTCTGGGGTGCGGGCGCGGATGTGACAGACAGCGATGGCGGCCTGCAACGCGTACGATCCGAGCGCTCCACCGAGCGCTTCCGCCCGCGCGAGCGCGTTGAGCCCGCGGCGGATCAGGAGCTGATCCCAACGGGCGCGGTCCTGGTCCAGGAGGAGGATCGGCTCGCCGGACGGGCCGACCCGCGCGCCGGCGCGTGACGCCTGGATTTCCATGAGCGCTACCAGCCCGTGCACCTCGGGCTCGGTCGGCGCCAGCTCGGCGAGAATCCGGCCCAGGCGGAGTGCGTCGCCGACGAGCTCCGGGCGCATCCAGTCGTCGCCGGCCGTCGCCGCGTAGCCCTCGTTGAAGATCAGATAGATCACCTCCAGCACCGATGACAATCGGGCGGCCAGCTCCTCTCCTCGCGGGACCTCGAACGGAACCTTCGCATCGGCGAGCGTGCGTTTGGCGCGGACGATCCGTTGCGCGACTGTGGCTTCGGGCACGAGGAATGCCCGCGCGATCTCCGGCGTGGTGAGCCCGCCCAGCAGCCGGAGCGTGAGCGCGACCCGTGCCTCGGTCGACAGCAGGGGATGACACGAGACGAACATCAGGCGGAGCAGGTCGTCTCCCACATGATCGTCCAGCGCGGCGTCAAGCTCGGACACCGCTGTCTCCTGCCGGGATTCCAGCTCGTACCCGAGCTGACCGTGCTTGCGGTCGAGCAGACTGCCACGGCGCAGGTGGTCGATGGCGCGATGCTTCGCGGTCATCATCAGCCAGGCGCCCGGCCTGTCCGGGACGCCCGTGTTGGGCCACCGTTCAAGCGCCGCCAGCAGCGCATCCTGGGCAAGGTCCTCGGCCAGACCGACGTCACCCACGATGCGAGCGAGCCCGGCGATGAGCCGGGCGGACTCGATTCTCCAGACTGCCTCGATCGCGCGGTGGGTCTCGGGAGCCGTCACGGCTCCAATAGAGAACTGGTACGAGTACGAGTACAAGTACCTGCACGACTCCACCGCCGACTCGTACCGGTACTCGTACTCGCACTCGTGTTGCAGTTTTTACCCCGGTCGCTTCCCTTGCAGCTCCGGAAAACCCGCGGCGGCAGCCTGCACGTCGGGCGGAAAATCGGACATCTCCTGCACCTGGCGCACCTCGATCACTTCGTTCGGCGATGCCGGGCATCGCTTGGCCCACTCGATCGCCTCGTCCCTGGATTTCACATCGATCATCCAGTACCCGCCCAGGACCTCCTTCGCCTCGGCGAAAGGGCCGTCCGTGACTTTGGGCTTGCCGTCGGGGAACGAGACGCGGGCGCCCATCGAAGGCGGGTGCAGGCCGTCGAGCGCCAGCAGCACGCCGGCCTGCTGGAGGGACTGGTTGTACTTCATCATCGCGGCAACGGCTGCGGCGTCCGGCACCGTGCCGGGGGCGGCATTCTCATAGCCCTTCGGGATCATCAGCATCATGAAACGCATCGGTCGATACTCCAAGAATGGTTCACGCCGGGGCACGACAAGAGACGAGCACGAGGCCGTTCGGAAACGGCTCTACCAATTCGTCGAACGAAGCTGGCCGGAATCGACACGGAAATCGACCGCTTGCGGAGCGCGGTCGGGGAGCGCCGTTCGCGAGGGATGCGCTCAGCGCTAGGCCGGGGTCCACACTGGGAATTCCAGCACGAACGTCGCGCCGCCCGGCCGGGGCTCGTACCGCACGGTTCCATCCGAGCGCCGAAGCAGCTCTCTGGCCGCCCACAGTCCGAGTCCCGTCAGCTGGCCCGGTTTGGTGGTGACGAACGGCTCGAACAGCCGCTCCACGTCTACGCCCACGCCCGGCCCGTTGTCGGAGACCACGATCCGTACCACGGATCCGGCCAGCTCCGCAGTGAGCCTCACGGTGCCGCCGCCGGTCGGCGCCAAGGCCTCGTAGGCGTTGAGCAGGATGTTGAGCAGGGCATGGAGCACATCGTCGTACACGCCCCGGACCGCCGGCAGGCGGACGGTCAGGGCAGGACCGGCGTCGAGCGCCACCTTCGACCGCTGCAGGCGCAGCAGCTCGACCGCCCGGACGATCGGCTCGCGGAGCACGATCGGCCCCACCTCGCCGTTGTCTGGCCGGCGGAGCACCTGATCGAGCAGATCTACCAGCTGGCGCAGCCGACCCGAGGCTTCCTGGATGGAGGTGCGCACCGAAGGCTCGTCCACGGTATCGCCCTGCTCCAGCAGGTCGGTCACCAGGGAGAGAGCCTGGACGGGACCCCGAAGGTCGTGCATGAGCCAGCGGGCGATTGTACCGTACAGCGCGGCACGGTTCGCGGCGACGAGCAGCGCAGAACGCGCCTGCTCCCCGCTAAGGTGGGTCATGGTCTAGGAAATCAGGTTCGGGGGTAGCGATAATCTACGCCGAACCCGGTATGTGGCTAGGCTGGATCGGCGGGTGCCGCCGCTGCCGCCGCTCGGGTGCTGTCGAGCAGCCCGCGCACCTTCGCCGCCAGGCTCTCGGGCGAAAACGGCTTCTGTTCGAAGGGAGCGCCGGCGTCGAGCAACCCCCGCTGCACGACATCCTCGCCGGTGTAGCCGGACATGAACAGCACGGGAAGCCCAGGCGCCACCCTGTGGAGCCGCTGCGACAGCTCGCGACCCCCCATCACCGGCATGACGACGTCCGACAGCACCAGATCGACGCCTTCCGGATTCTCCTCGACGTAGGCCAGCGCCTCGCCAGTCGTTCGGGCCTCCACTACCCGGTAACCTTGCTCGGTGAGGCAACGGACCGCGAGACCGCGCACCATCGCCTCGTCCTCCACCACGAGAATAGTCTCGCCGCCCCCGCGCAGGTCGCCGTTGCCTGCGATGAGCGTCGGGGTCAGAATCGTCCGGTCGGCCGTGGGGAGATAGATCTTGAACGTGGTGCCGTGCCCCACCTCGCTGTACGGCCAGATAAACCCCTCGCTCTGCTTCACGATGCCGTAGACGGTGGAGAGTCCCAGGCCGGTGCCCTGCCCGACCGGCTTGGTGGTGAAGAACGGCTCGAAGATCCGCGCCTGCACTTCCGGCGTCATCCCGCACCCCGTGTCCGAGACCGCGAGCAGGACATAAGGGCCGGCCGGAACGGTGACCAGCTCGTGCCGGCGGGCGTAGTCGCCGTCGAGCGGCAATCGGTCGGTCTCGATGGTGACCCGGCCGCTACCCTCGATGGCGTCGCGAGCGTTGAGCACCAGGTTGACCAGGACCTGCTCCAGCTGACTGCGGTCCACCCGGACGCGGCCCGCGACGTCGCGCAGCTTGAGTACCAGCTCCTGGTCGTCGGTCAAGGACCGGCGCAGCATGCGTTCGACCCCGGCGACGATCTGGTTGAGCTCCAGCACCTCGGGCCGGCGGAACTGC
>DASSUE010000414.1:0-2828 GCA_035707305.1 Gemmatimonadales bacterium | reverse complement strand
TCGCCGAACATCTCCATCAGATTGAAAACGAGATCGGGGTTGCGGCGGGAGAGTCCGGCGATGAGGCGCTTCACATCGTTGTGGACGCCGAGGACGGAGACACGGTGTCCGAGACGGCGAAGCGTTCGCGCCACCTGCGGCACGACGGGATCGTAGTCCTTTGAGTTCTCGTTCGTGCTGTCGAGGTACGTGAGGACCGTGATCTTCACGCCCTGAAGAATGTCCAGACGGACGCGGTGGCGCCAGAGGCGCGCGCGGTCAGCGGTCGCCCGCTGTGGCCGCGATCTCGTCCAGCAACGACCCTACGAACTGCGCACGTACCACGCAGTCGGCCTTCCCGTCGCGTTTGGTCTCCATCGTCATGGCGCTGCCGTCGTCGGTGCGGCGGACTTTCAGGTCAAACATCACCCGCGAATTTGCGTCGCGTTGCGTTCCCTGAGCACAGCTCAACGGTGCTTCGTCGAAGCGGCGCGCGATGCTCCGCAGATCGACGGCCACCGTGCGCAGGCGCCCGGCGGGTTCATCCGCTTCGGCGATGGGGATGCCGTAACGGCCGAACACCGCGACGGCGGCCTTCACCAGCTCGGTGGGCACCGCACGGACCTCGCGGGTGAACTCCTGCGAGCCGGGCCGGCCGCCGCCCGAAGCCACGACTCCCGATCCGCAGGCTGCCAGCAGCAGCATGGCGACCGGCATTGATCCCGCGCGACTCATGGTGCGCTCCTGTATGGCGAGAGTGACCATCCTAGGTGGCGGTACGAAGCGCTTCTATGACAGGGATCACGCCGTCGACAGGGATCACGCCGTGTCAGCCATCGAGACCCAAGCCCCACCGGGCCAAACCCGGCGGGAGGGCGCCGTAGCGGAGCATGGCAGCATGGAATGCGTTTCGGTCGCCGCCGTGACGCTCACTGAACGCTTGCCGCAGGTGCTCGATCTCGCGGTATCCAGCCGCCGCGGCCACGCCGCTCACTGGCGAGGTGGCGATCGAGCGCACCTCGCGCGCCGCCTCGTCCGCCGTCATCCTGCCGCGCCGGATCAGCAGCTCGGCCGCCGCAGCCGGAACCATGCCGCGGGCATGAAGGCCGACATCCGCCGCCAGCCGGGCCGCAGCGCGCCTGAGCTGTTGGAGCCACGCGTAGTCGGTCTCGTGTCCCACGCCCGATGCGTAGAGATGCCAGCCCTCCACAGCCACGGCCGATCGGAGCGTGCGGCGCACGCCGGATGAAAGGGTCCTGGCCACTCGGTCCTGGGCCGCAACGGAGCTCGGCGGCATCGGATGAGCTCCCCGCTTTGTCGGCCTCGGACGAGGGCACGGCTGCAGCTGGGTCGCCCGATTCGAGCGTGTGGTCGGCCCAGCGCGCCAGCTCAGCCGCGCTCGAGCGAAGGGCGTACCCCTCCTGCATCCGGCGCTCGAACAGCTCACGGCCCAGCGCCGCGCGAGCCCAGTCGGCCTCCGGCTCTATGCTGTCGCGCAGCGCGATGCCGAACCGCGCCAGTGCTTCCAGCGCCGCCCCCACGCCGGCGTTCAATCGATCCGGTCCGCCCGGCACCGTGTCTCCGAAATCGGCCGCGGCGCGCACCAGCAACTCCCCCAACGGGCCGAGCTCGAGCAGAGCGGCGTCCACCAGCAGCACGGGGGGCCGCCGGATGGACGCTCGGGCTGCGTCGAGCAATCCGGGTAGGGCAGCGATTCGCGCGAGCACCGCAGGTGCTACAGCCTCGCGGCTCGTCCGTTCCAGCAGCGATGCGATCGCCGCATGGACATGGCCGAGCCAGAAGCCGGGATCGCGCACGTGTGGTCGCTCCTGCTCGAACCGGGCTATCCGGCTCCTGACCTCCGCGAGCAACGCGGTCCGGTCGATCTCGTCGTCGAGATCGTCCAGCTCGAGGTCCTCGATCGCCGCCGCGATCGCCCGAACCGCCGCCAGGTGCTCCCGCATCGACTGCGCGTCGAACGCGCCGAGCCGTGCGTCGGCGGAAACGATTCCGGCGGCACTGGCGGCCGCCGGATCGAAGTGAGTCTGGAGGTCGAGGTAGGACTGAAGCAGTCCGTCGAGCGGTTTCACGTCCGCGCCGCAACCTCGGAGTGGTCGCCCAGGCTGGCGGTGCCGCGAATCCCTTCGGCGGCGACATGGTTGCCGAGCATCGCGCCATCGAGCTCGACCCGCTCGAGCCGGCAATGCTGTCCCACGATGGCGTTCGCCACGGTGCTGTCGGTGATGGTCGTCCCCTGCTCCAGCGAGACGTTGGGGCCGATGGTGCTGCGCTCGATCGTGACACCGTCCTCGATGTAGACGGGATCCTTGATCGTGACACCGGGAAAGTCGCGGCGCCGCGCCGCCCCACTCCGGAGCAGGATGGCGTTGGTTTCCAGCGTCGTGCCGAGCTGGCCGCAATCGTACCACCCGCCGACCTCCGCGGTGAGGATGCGGCGGCCGTGATCGATCATCCATTGGAACGCATCGGTGAGGTAGTACTCGCCCTTGTTCTTGGGCTCAGACAAGGTGTGGTCGATCCCCTTCCAGAGCGCGTCGGTGTCGCGGATGTAGTACAGCCCGATGTTGGCCAGCTTCGAGATGGGATCCTTCGGCTTTTCGACGATGCGGGTCATATATCCCTTGGCGTCGGTCACCACCACGCCGAATCGCTGGAAGTCCTCCACCTCCTTGGCCCAGATGATCCCGTCGGCGTCGCTCCGGTTGATGAGCGTGAGATCGGCCTCGAACACCGTGTCCACGAAGATGATGAGGACCGGCTCACGCACGTAGGGGCGCGCCAGGTTGACCGCTCCGGCGGTCCCGTCCTGCACCTTCTGCTCGATGAAC
>DASSUE010000413.1:0-3004 GCA_035707305.1 Gemmatimonadales bacterium | reverse complement strand
CCGGCAGTGATCGCATGGTACGCCTGATCGGTGGTGAAGATCATCCGTCCACCGCTCCGGATCGTCGCGCGCACCGCGTAGGTGTGGTTGGGTTGGATGCGACGCGGGTCATACGACAGCGCGAAGGGGATCGGCACCTGCCGGCCCGCCGAGGCGAACGTGGTCTCCGCGACCAGCGTCGCGGCGGCGTCCAGCCGCGAGACATCGGAGAGCCGCACTTGGATCGTCGCGTCGGGCGGCAAGGCGCTGCGCTCACGGTGCGTCACGGACCCGCGAAGGACCTCGACCGGTGCGCCGCGCACTGAACAGCCCGCGAATAAGACCGCGGCCAAGGCACTGTGGGCTATGCGAAAGGGAGCAGTCATGGCGCACCCCCGTTACCAGACGGCATCAGATGGGAGACGCGAACCGGCAGTCGGCGCGCCAGCGCGGTTGCCACCAGGCTGCGGTGGCAGTGGGCGGCAGCAGCCTCGAAACAGAGGAGACACACCCGCCGGCCGGAGCGGACCAGGTCGGTCAGCACGTCGAGATCCGCCACGGCCGCGATTGTGCGCAGGTGGGCGCCGTAGATGGCGCGGAGTTCGTCGTAGCGGCCCGCCCGCGCCGCGGCCCGTCCATCCGCCGGCGTGCCGAGACCGCGAAGGTGCAGGTAGTCGATGCCCGCTTCGGTGAGATGCGCGGCCAGCGAGGTCTTCGCGAAGCCCGGCCGACGCGAGCTGGTGACCGCGCGGACGTCTACCACGAGCTCGATCCGCTCCGACCGAAGCGCGTCGAGAAAGGCGGCCATGGTGGCCGCCTGGTAGCCGATCGTCGCGAACGAAAGCACCCGCGTCATTGTCTCCCGAGCCCGGTCACAGCGTCCTCGAACGAACCGGGGAAGTACGACACGTTGTGGAACGCTTCGCGCGCGATGGCCTCCGCAACGTATCGAGCAGTGCGTGCATCAGCCCCCAGCACCACGATCCTGGTGTTGTGGTCTTCCATAGGGAGCCGCCCATCGTCCTTCGCTCGCCGGACTTCCCCGGTGTCCTTGCCCGGCAGCACGAGGTCGCGAGGGACGTTGCGGGCCGTCGGGACCGACCCTGCGGCAAACTCGCCGGCAGCGCGGGCGTCGATGATCACCGCGGTCTTGTCGTTCTCGACGATATACCGCAATCCCTCAGCTTCGGTCTCGCATACCTCGCCGAGCGCGCGCCACACGGGAATTCCGAGCTGATAGCGCCGCACGTTCCGGTACCCGGCAGCCACCAACTCCGAAGCTAGACGCTTGCTCTTGCCGCATTGGGGTCCATTGCAGTAGAGCACAATCGGCGCTGAATGGTCGGCGTTCACCAACCGCCCGATCTCGGCAACATCAGAAACGTAGGCGGAAGGAGAGACGCCCGGCTTGGGTGCGACGTTTCGCGCACCTGGGATGTGACTGACCGCGTATTCTCGATGGGGACGTGCGTCGAGCACGGTCGCGCTCCCCTGTCGGAGAATTCGAACCAGCTCGTCGGTAGAGATTTCCGCGGTCGGCTGGCTGGATTCGCCGAGCAGCGCCTGCCGGATCGTTGCCGTGGTCTGTGCCTGCCCGGGTCCGGCGGCTGCGAGCGGGATTGCACCGACGAGGATCATCCAACGCCGCATCAGACGTTGGCGCATGGGACCTGCCTGCACCTGACGTTCAGAGGTTGCCACCCGCGTCGGGCCCGAGATGCCACGGACGGTCGAGGTCAGAGGGCGGGGCATGTGTCTCCATCGGTGACGCTTTCCCGCGGCAGCGGAAGCCCGTCGGGCCCGAACGGGGTGCTGAAGCCGAAGGCGAACGCGGTAGGGCCGTGCTGCTCGAGGTGCGCCAGGCGCTCGACCGCCTCCTGTACCGACGGCCGGTGGCCTGCCGGCACCCACCAGAGCGCCACATAGACCTTCTCGAACCGCTCGAACCACTCACGGCGGCGGCGCATCACCGCGGCGTGCTCGCTTCGGAACACGTAGACCCGGAGAGCCGCGAAGTCCGACCAGACCGACATGTTGATCAGGATCATCGGATCGCCGTAGGGACGGATGGCGGTGGCGTCGCCGTCCTCGGTCTGAAGCCGCCAGATGAAGCCCGGGGTCTGCTCCGCCAGCGCGTTGATGTCCGGAAGCCGGGCGACGAATCCGGCCATGAGGGGATCGGTCATCTCGCCGCGGACACGACCGATGTTGACCTGGGCGAGCTCGAAGCCCGCGTGCGTTGATGAGGGCATGCCGAAAACAATTCGTATCGACCCGTACCGCGTCAAGTCGGGAACTCCCGGATGCCGGCATCAGCCCTCGTAGGGCACCGACGTACGCGGCGCATTCGGCGCCTGCGCATCCAATGATTCCCGGTAGCGGAGGCACCCGCGCAGGAACTGAGGCCAGTCGGGCACCGTCGGCAGCGGATTCTGTTTCTCGGGCAGCAAACCCCACAGCTCGGGATGATGCCAGCAGAGCTCATGGACGGTGGCATCGCGGTGCTTGCGAATGCCGCGGCGCAGCCTTCGGACCTCCTCCATCAGCTGCTCCCCGGACATCCCGATCAAATCATCATCCATACTCCCTCCCGCTGGCGTCGAGCGTGCTGGAACCCCACATTCCGCGAAACATCCGGCCTCTCGTGACTCTGACCAATACCCCGGCATTCCCCGCCGACCTGCTCGACGACCGTTACGAGATTCAGCGCGAGCTCGGACGAGGCGCGATGGCCGTGGTGTACTTGGCGCACGACCGTCGCCACGGCCGGCCGGTGGCGGTGAAGCTGTTCCGCCCCGACGAGGAGACCCGACGACTCGGTTCGGACCGGTTCCTCCGGGAGATCGCGCTGGCCGCGCCCCTCGCCCACCCGCACATCGTGCCGGTGTACGACTCGGGTGAATCCGGTGGTGTGATGTACTACGTGATGCCGTATGTCGAGGGTGAGTCGCTCCGTGGCTACCTCACCCGAGTGCAGCGGCTCCCCGCCGACGAGGCGGTGCGCCTGGTGCGCGAAGTAGCCGAC
>DASSUE010000412.1:0-9291 GCA_035707305.1 Gemmatimonadales bacterium | reverse complement strand
CGCGTCGGGATTCCGCCCAGCTCGACGCAGTAGTAGCACTTCCGAAACAGATAGACGCCGCGTTCTCCCACGAAGAGCCGCGGGGCGTCACCCCACGGGCCGCTCGCGGACTGGGTCTCGGGATACTGGACCACGATCTCGTTCGCCGCCAGGCGCGTGAATCGTTGATTGTTCGCGGCGGTACGCGGCGTGAAGCCGAGATCCACGTTCTTCGCGCGCCGGAGATCACCTTTCGCCACGGAGTCGACCAGCACCCGGACGCTGTACCAGGTCTGCTTGTTGCCCATCTGGAGCCACGGGGTGAACACCCCCTCCTCGGATACCCGGTCCACCGGCGTGCCCAATACGACGAGGCCGCTCTGTCGCAGCACTTTGACGAGCACCGAATCGGGAACCTGGCCCGGGCGAGGCATGACCGCGCCGTCGTGAGGAACGGCAGGTGCCCGGAGCCTTCGGTAGGTGCCGCAGGCGGCGAGCAGGAGGGCGACAACTACGAACGGTCGCGTGGGTCACCTGCGCGCGGGTCGCTCCTCTACACTATTGAAGCGTCCCGCGGCCGGCCAGGGCGGCAACGGCACCGCCGGCAGTGCGAGACCGCCGGCGGCGGAGGGTCAGCCACGCTACGCCTGGAGCGTTGCGCGGATGCCCGCAAGATGGTGATAACTGTGCCGTACCGCGTGATCCTCCAGCATGAACTGGCAAGTCAGCGGAGCATTCCCGTACAGCGATACGGCGGCGGCCCGGTCGAGCTCATCGTCCCGTAAACCGCGGATAGCGTCCGCTGCCGCGGCACTGTTGCGGCGGAGCAGCTTCAGGGCGGCCTCCTTCGTGACCCCGTAGTGTTCCCGGGCGTGCGCGGCGTTCATCTCGTTTACGGCCGCCGGCGTCACGCCGGTCACCGCGTTCCCCGCGGCCAGGATCTGCGCCAGCTGGATCTCCAGTGGATAAACGCTCGCCACGTGGTGCACGACGACGCCGACCTTGCGCCCGTCTTTGGGCAGGCGTGTCTCCCACTCGGATTCCGTCAGTCCGGTCGTGAAGTCTGCCAGCGCGCGGGCACCTTCTTCCAGCCGTTCGGCGAGGGCGTGGGCACGGATGTTCATGGTGATCATGGTAGTGCCTGGGGTTCGCCGTAGATGAAATCATCGGTCACCACGAGATCGCGGTTACCCCCATCGCTGAGATCCTGGAGTCCGGCGTCGATCGCCGCCTGTCCCGACGTTATGACGACCTTTCGCACGACCGCGGCGTCGAACACCACGCCCAGAAACGAGAGGCCGTTCGCGTCGCTCCGCACCGGCGGGTGGTACCGGCCCAGACTCCGCCCCGCTGCGTCGAACAGCTTGATGGACGCCGCCCCCTGGCGGTCAACATCGGAGAACACGATGCCGAAGCCGGTGACCGCGGCCGGCGTATCGAATCCCGCGACCGTGAACAGCACCTCCATCTCGGAGCTACCGACCGGCATGAAGGTCTTCGGCTTGCTGAACGACTCGAACTGGGCGGCGTAGGACGGGTTCAAATCAGCGAAGTCATTGTCGCTGTTCCGAAACCCGTTCCCGGGCCCCCCGAAGTTCGCGCCCCGGTTGTTGAAGAACAGCGCCGGGAACGTGTTGACGTTCGTGAAGGCGGGCGGAACGCCGTCCCAGGAGATCTCTCGGCGACCCGACGGCTGCTGCCCCATCGCAGCCCCGTTCGACGGCTCACCGAGCAAGGCGCGGAACTGCGCCACGGTCGGCGTAATGTCTCCTGTTCCGCGCACGACCTTGAACGTCGATCGGACGTCTCCGTTGGGACTTCTGCCGAGCAATGTTCCGATCGAATCCTCGGCATCCGGCCCCGCCAGGTCGCCGCCGTAGTCTCCGCATCCCCCGAGCCCAGAAGCGAGCACCGCCAGTCCCAACACTGTTTCGAACCGCATCAAATCCCCCTTGTGGATGAGCACCGCCGCCTGGAATCGTGATTCGTGCAACGCGGGACAAGGGTATGAAACGCAAGCGCCCGCCATTATCGGCGGGCGGGAAGGGAAGCGATCGGATGTTTGCGCTGCCGCCCACAAGCAAGGGACCTATAGGACACCTACATCGCGGGTCACTGTCGGCGGGTCTGCTACGACTCGGCCACGGCCGGAGCCTATTCCTCGAGCCCCAGATCGGCTTCGGGAAGTCGCTGCTGACCCTCCGGCTCGGAGCGGATTGGAAGCGGTGACCCTCCCGGCACGCCGACCACCACCGTGTTGCCGCCCTGCTGGCCGAGCACCTGCAGCAGGCGCACCTGCATGAGCTGCGGGTTGCGCTGGATGAGGTTTGCGGCGTTTGCGAGATTCCGAAGCGCGGCGGTCTCGCCCCGGGCCCGCTCGAGCGCCGCGAGCCCTTCCTGCCGGGCCCGGACCACCTGGGCGAAGATCTTCTTGAGATCGCCCGGAAGGGTCAGGTCGCGAATCGCCACGCCCTCGAGCGCCAGGCCCAGTCGTTCGGCTGCCGGCGTGCACGCCTCCTTGATCTGAGGACCGAGCGCGGCACGATTCGCGAGCAGGTTCTCGATCTGCGCTCCCGACACGGCGGCTCGCAGCGCCTGCTGGAGCTCCACGTAGAGCGCCTGGACGTAGTTCTCGCTCTCGAGCATCGCCCTCTGCGGATCGGTCACTCTGAACGTACCCGAGACGCTCGCCTTCACTGCCACCCCGTCCGAGCTCAGCACTTCCTGCCCGTTGACCGCGAGCTGCGTGGGCCGGAGGTCGAGCTTCCTGATCTGGGTGCGGTTGCGGAGGTGGCGATAGTGGCCGGGGTCGAGTACACCGGTGAAGCGGCCGCGGGTGAACCGCAGGCCGCGCTCGTACTCGTACACCGTGGTAGAGGTGATCTCGCGGACGATCGCGATAATCACCACGAGGGCGGCGATTCCCGCGGCCAGTGCCAGCATAGCGTCCATGGCGAATCAGGGAGAGGTCCCGCCACGAGGAGCCCTGGGCAGTGCACGGAGGCTCGAGGCCTGCATGGTGAACCGGCCAGTGCGGTGACCCGCCGGCTCCTCGAAACGAGACGGTGAGGGAGTCGAACCCTATGACCAGGGGTCGGGAGGGCAACACGCAGGACCAGCGCCGACTACGTCGACGTGGCTGCTTCCGGCTCCCGCCTGACTCTACCTGCGGGTCGGCTCCGGCGCCAGTGCGGCCCGCTAGAACCTCCTTACCTGTCTCCGTTAGGGCCGGTGGCGCTCTCGAGGATCTGCGCAATCAGCCGGGGATGGTTGAGCCCCACGAGCCTCGCCGACGTGGCGAAGAGGCTGGTGCGAGTCAGGTCCGGTTTGTGGTTCGCCTCGAGGAACCAGATGTCCGAGCCCGATACCCGAAAATCGAGGCGCGCAAAGTGTCTGAGCCCCAGCCCGGCGAAGGCCGCCTTCGCCATCGCACTCAGAGCCTGGACCATCGAGTCACCCAGCTCGGCCGCGACCGCGACCCCTTCCCGAAGCCGTGAGCTCGGGTGCGGCAAGTCAAAATGGGCGAAGGCGGGATCATCTCGGTCGGCGAAGAAGCGTTGCAGTGGCGGCAGACAGCGAATGCTGCCCGAGCCATCCTGGAGAACGCTGACGGTCAGGTCGTTCCCGGGCACGAATTGCTCGATCAGCACATCGGCGGCGTACCGCCGCTGCAGTTCGCCCACGGCCGCTTCGAGCTCGGAGAAATCCGCGGCGCGAAACACGCCGCAGGAGCACATGCCGCAGACCGGCTTCACCATGGCGGGGTAGCCAGGCAGGCCTGCGGGCGCTGGAGCCGCGCCGGAGGACACGACCGTGAACTCCGGGGTCCGCACGCCCGCGGCCGACACTATCGCCTTGGCCCGAGCTTTGTTGTCCGCCAGGCCGGCCGCCAACGGGCGCGACCCCACGTAATCGAGTCCTAACATCTCGAGCAGCGCTGGGAGGTGGGTTGCGGGATCGTGCCCCTGAATCCCGCCACTGCAAATCCACACCACATTCGGTTGCAGCTTGCTCAACGCGTCGATCAGCAGACGGCCGTCGGTAAGCCGAATGACGTCGTGCCCGAGCACTTCCAGCGCCGATGCGATGTGAGCGGCGTTGTCCCGGTACGCCTCCCACTCGCGGGTGTTCCAGGTTCGCCGCAGGACAGCGGAGGCGTCGCCCGTGTGAACGACCGCGACTTTCATGTCACTCGTTCTTGACAGTCGGCCCGGCGAACTCTAGCATAGCGAGCTTCCGGCTCCCATCGCTCTCGGCAGCACGCGGTGTCTCGTCGTCATCGAGGTTCGTGCGTCGGCTACGACTCGTGAGGATCTCATGTGCCGAATCTCACGCCTTTGCAGCATGGTCGCGAGTGTCCTCGTGCTCGCGTTGTTCACATCACCCGCGACTGGCCAGTTTCCGATTATCAGTGCGCGGCAGTACACCGCCGGCAGCGTAAAGCTCACCGTGCGTGGCTCGGTGCAGATCGATCAGGAGGTGCCGATCAATGTGCCGGCCAGCTATTCCGACGGTGAGGTCACCTGGCTCCAATTCGGCGTCTCCGGTTCGGCCGAGCCGAACGTGTTGATCACCTATGGCGAGACGAAGGAAATCGGGGTGACCATCGGTAAGGAGAAGTTCGTCGCCACCGGCGGCATCGTTCCTGGTGAGCCGTCCCAGTGCACGGGTAAGACCGATGTGGCTAAAGCGCTGGTGTCCGGCCACTACTCATGCAAAGGCATCGCCTCGCACGACGGCGCAACCGGAGCGATGGGCAAGGTGGACATCGAGGTGCATTTTAGCGCCAAGACCTGATCCGTTTCCTTCGGTCCTCATGGCGCGGGCGCAGCCGCTTTCTTCCGCGCCTCGGCCACGAGCGCCGTGGCCCGGGCGTCCGCCTCCTGGACGATGCGGGCCGACTTGCTATCGGTCTCCTTCCTGAGCCGGTCGGCCGCAGCGGCGGCGGCGACGCGGGCGAGCGCGTTTCCGCCGCTCCGTGCCTCCAGCGAGTCCGCCTGCTGGTAGCCCTCCGCCTTCACTTTGCCCGCCAGCGCCTGGGCCTCCGCCCGGATGGACGAGGCCTGCTTCTCGGCCTCGGCTACCAGCCGCTGGGCTTCCGCGGCGGCCTTGAGTTTGGCGGAGTCTACCTGGGACGCCGCGGCCTCCTTCAACACGTCACCGGCGGCCTGCGCCGCCGACCCGGCGGCGGTGGCCAGGTCGACCTTGATAGACGGGTTCGTCACCGTGCCGGTGAGCTGGATGCCCAGCGGGATCTCCGGCGCCGCCTGCAGGTTAAATCCGGCACCCGCTGCCTTCGACACCAGCCCGCCGATCGCCTGATTCGCCTCACCGCCGAGCATGGAGCGCGGCACCCGAAGAGCGAGATCGTATTGCAGCGATTGATCAAGGCCGTTGGAGCCCGAGACGGTCATCGTCGTCCCAGCGATGCCTACGGAGAACGGCTGGATGTGGAGCCGCCCGTCGCGGATCTCGAACTTGGAGCTGATCGCGCGAAGCGTCGGATCGTTCAGGATGTCGAGCTTGGTGACGGAAGCAAGCTTGTCCAGGGCGGGGAAGTCCTGGATGGCCACCTGCGAGGTCTGCAGCGCACCGTTGCCGGTGAGCTGCTGGTACAGCGGCATCATGTTCTTGCCGAGCCCGCCGTTCACACGGAGATCCGCCGAGAAGTTGCCCCGGGCATACTTCGCCACCGGTGCAAACAGACGCACGGTATTGAGCTGCTGCACCGCCGACGGAATGTCGATCCGCTGGAGCTTGAGCCCCACGTCGAATGCAGGCTTGGCCGGCACGGTGGTCTCGTAAAACCCGTTGAGCGCGACCTCGCCTCCCAGCGTGTTCACGGAGAAATTCTCCAGCGTGAGCCGCTGATCCTTCACCCGGAGGCGCCCCCGCGCGTTCGTCATCGTCAACCGGTCGTAGAGCAGGCGGCCGACCTGTGCCTCGAGCGCGAAGTCGATGTGCGGCGGGACCGGGATGACGCTGAGTTCGCCCTCGTCACTGCGCCACTCGTTGAGGTCGAACGTCCGGCTGCTCACGGTCGCGGTGCCGCGCAGGTCGTCATCGCGCAGGAGATAACCGAGCAGGTTGTCGAGCGCCCCCGATGCCTGAATGTCGCTCTTGCCCACCGTTCCGGTGAACGATCTGAGCTCCGCGCGGCGGGGCGCGAGCTGAAGCGACGCTTCCTGGATCGACAGCGGGCGGGGAAGCGCTTCGGACTTGACCGCGAAGTCGCGGATGTCGACCGTGCCGCGGGCCGCCACCCGATCGAACGCGCCTTTGTCCACCCAGGACATCCGGGTGCGAATGGCCGCATCGGCCGCGATGCTGCCGGTCAGCTCCCGCACCCGGTCGAGCTTGACGGTGCGGCGGACGTCCGCGAGGTCGATGGTGCCCTTGAACCGTGCGTCCACATCGGGGTCGGAGATTGGCGTGCGGAGCACCAGGCCGGCATCGATGGGGTTCGACCCCACCACTGCGTGGAACCGGCTCAGGTTCACCACGGTGTTGTCGGCCGAGCCGCCCGGGTTCGTAAGGCTCAGATCGAGAAAGATGTCGCGCGCGGGAAGCGGGAGATCCGGGTACCGGAAGCTGGCGTTGTCTACCTTGGTCCGGACCGAGAACGACGGAAACGCCTTGTCGCCATAGTCGCCCTTCACCCGGCCCGCCACCGCCACCGCCCCGGTGGTGCGTACCGTTTGAAAATCCTTGGCATAGACCTCGGGCACCAGCGAAAGGATGTGCTTGAAGTCGGTCTTGGGCGCGCCGAACGCGAGATCCAGACCGAGCCGCTCGCCGGCGGAGGTCACAGTTCCGGAGACAGCGAGCAGCAGGTCGTTGAGCCGGAGGCCGGTTCCCTGCCGCAGGGCAAACGACTTCTTCGCGAGATCGGCGGCGGCGTTCGCGGTGAGATCGAGCCGTACCCGGTTGAGATACGGGATGCCGGCGAACTCCAGCGTCACCGAGTCGGCATGGGCACGGGTCTCTACTGCCACCTGGTCGTTGCCGAAGTCACCGGTGAGCGTCTGGTCCAGGCCCAGCACCGAGGCGCGGAGTCTGGCTGCGCGATTGTCGAGTGACACGGTGCCGCCGTCTATCGCGAACCGCTGAAGGCTCACCGCGAGCGGGCGTCCCGCCTCGGGCTCTCGTGCGGAGTCTTTCTTCGTGATGTCCCAGTTCGCGGTGCCGTCCTCCAGCGCCACGAGCGAGAGGCGCGGCCGCTCCAGCTCCACGGCCCGGACCACGATGGGAGACCTGCCGCCCGTCGCATTCCGGATCGCGGACGCGAGATCGACGACTACGCGTAGCTGCCGGATCGAGGCAAGGGTGTCGTGCTGGAATTTGCCGACGCCTACTGCCGTGAGATCGTCGAGGCGGAGCGTGAGGTTGGGAAAGTTCCGGAACAGCCCGAGTCCGGCATCCTGCCAGTCCACGCGGGCCTCGAGGTTCCGGTTCATCTCCGCCTTCACCCGGCTTTCGATCTTCTTGGCGAACAGCACCGGCAGGACGGCAAGCAGCACCACGACAAGAGCGAGGAGGGCTCCAATCGCAATCAGGATCTTTCGGGTCGATTTCATGCTGGGGAAGGTAGCGCGGGCGGCGATACGGATGGTACCTCCCGCCCGCGTCAGCGAAGCTCGATGGTTCCGCGTGGCGTGGAAAGAGTGGCAATCAACGCCGGCGCCGGGCCCAAGGCCACCCCCAGCTCGAATCCGAGCGCCCGAATCGGACGGCGCACGGCGTCCGGATCGGGGTGCTCGGCCCGGAGCTCAACGAGTTGCACACCCCCGGGCGCAGAGTCGGCCGGATGCGGGCTCGTTCCCCAGTCGATAAGGAAGGGCACCAACCCGTCGCCGGGGTGCAATCGAGGGTAGGTGAGCCGCCAGGAGAGGATCCGCCCGTCGTTCAGCTCGCGGCGGCCGGTCCGCACTTCGCCGCGGCCGTCGAGCTCGGTGGCCTTCGCCGCCCAGGTCACCAGCCGCGGTTGGGTCAGGGTGTCGAGCCCGAACCAGCGCGGATGCGGCGGCGGGGGTAGCGTGGGATCGGGGCTGATGAGCTCCAGGTACGCAGCTGGGCCGAGCCGGATCAGGGCGTTGTGGGTGCCTTCGTCCGGGTGACGACCCCCGATGGGTGCCCGGACGCCGGTGAGATCCTCGAAGCGCTCGATCTCCCACTCCAGGTTCGGCGCGCCCCACACCAGGTGATCGATCGGCAGCATCAGCAGTCGACCGTGAGCGCGCTCAGCGAGACGACGCCGTAGCCCTGCTGCACGAGCCATGGGAGCACCTTCTGAAGGACGCGGACGGTCCGTTGCCCTTTCTCGCCGCCGTCATGCAGCACGAGAACGGCGCCGGGCCGGACGTTCCGGCGGATGTGCCAGGTCGCGAACTCGACCGACGGAATGGTCGTGTCGTATGGGTACACCGAGCCGAGCGCGCAGCGGTACCCTTTGGCGGCCAGCGCCGCGATCATCCCCTGGGAGTACCATCCGGAGCCGGGGCGCGCCCACCGCACGGTGCCGTACGACGCGAGCACTCGATCGGCCTGCTCGAGATCATCGGTGAACTCGGCGGCGCTGAGCCGGATGCTGGGCCGGTCCTGGGTGAAGTGGTTGCCGATCTCGTGCCCTTCGGCCACGACTCGGCGGACCAGGGCCTCCTGGCTCTCTACCCGATCAGCGATCAGGAAGAACGTCGCCCGCGCGTTGTGCCGCCTGAGCTCGTCGAGGATGAGCGGGGTGGTGATGGAATCGGGACCGTCGTCCAGCGTCAGGGCGACAACCCGCCGCTGTTCCGGGACGCGATAGAGGCAGCCGGGATACCGCGCCGCGAGCCAATCGATGAGCCACACCGGCGGGCCCCCGAGCAACACGCCCGCGCCGGTCATCGCGAGCAGCAGGAGGGCGCCCGCCATCACGGATCGTGCGTGCCGGTGTCGAGGCATCTGACTTTACGCCGGGCAACGCAGTATCGCACCGCGATCAGCCACCCGCAGACGGATTACTTCAGCTCCACGATATAGGAAATCAGCCGTTTGATCTTGCCGCCCCGCATCTCGAACACGTCGCAGAACACGGCGTTCAGGTCCGGCCCCTCCCGGCGCCTGCTGCGCACCGTCCCCTCCGCGACCACGACGTCGTTCTCCTCGGTGAGGCGTATGACGTCGATCGTAGGCCGCCCGATGAAGGCCGGGTTCTCGATCTCCTTGTCGAACGCCTCCTTCCCCGACAGCCGAACCCATCCGGGGATATCCCATTCGACGTCATCGGTCAGGCAGGAAAGAATCAGCTCATGGTCGCTTGCCCTGAAGCCG
>DASSUE010000411.1:0-15845 GCA_035707305.1 Gemmatimonadales bacterium | reverse complement strand
GAAATAGAGATCGGCGCCGTCTTCGAAGTCGATCGTGACGACCGACAGCCCGGCCTTCGAGATGGACCGCACACCGGTGGTGCGAGGGATGCCGAGCATGGCTACTTCCAGCGGATACGTAACCTGCTGCTCGATTTCGGCCGGCGAGAGCCCTGGCACTGTCGTCATCACTAGCACCTGATTCGGACTCAGGTCAGGGAACGCATCAGTGTTGAGCGTAACGAAGGACCAGATGCCCGCCGTCGCGAGGACCGCCGTGAGGCCCAGTACGAAGACGCGATGCCGGAGCGCGGCGGTAATGAGGCGATCGATCAGCGCGCCCATGTCACATCTCCATCTTCGGACTGGCCGCCTTTCGCAGCTCGGCCTTGATCGCCTGAGCGCCCTCCACAACCACCAGTTCGCCGGGCGTCACGCCGCCCACGACCGCGATCGACCCGCCGCGGCCGGCAGTCGTCTCGACCTGGCGGACGCTGAAACGCGCACCTCCGTTTCGGTCGGGAGCCGCGAGGAAGACCGCGGGCTTCCCGTCAACGAGTTGCACCGCCCCGACCGGCAGGATGACGACGCCGGCGCTACCTCGTCTGGCGGAATCGGCCGGAATCAGAACGGTCGCCAGCATGGCTGGCTTGAGCCGCCCGTCGCGATTGGGAACGACAGCCCTGGCGGGAAGCGTACGGGTGGCGGGATCAAGGCCGGCACCAACCACGCGAAGACGGGCGCGGAACGTATCTGCTGGGAGAGAGGCTACGACAAACGACAGCGTTGTTCCGACGCGCAAGAGCCCGCTCAATCGCTCCGGTGTATCCATCGTGAGCCAGAGGCTCGACGGGTCGGTCACCACGACGAGCGGCGCCCCGGCCTCGACTACCGTTCCAGGCACTGCGCTGCGCTCCAGCACCACCCCGGGCGCCGCAGCCCTCAGGGCCAGCTGTCCGCTCTCCGCGTTCGCTGCTCCCAAGTTGTCAGCTGTGGACCGTGCTCGCTGGAGTTCTGCTTCTGCTTGGGCCATCTCAGCGCGGGCTCGCTGATAGTCGGCAATGGTCCTCTCGTACTCCTGCCTCGGAACCGCCTTAAGAGCGAGCAAGCGTTCGGCCCGGTCCCGGGCGCTCGTCGCATAGGCAAGTTCCGCGCGCTCGGACGCCTCGGCGGCAGTCGCTTTGGCGAGCTCGGACTGAGCCATACCTGCCTCGGGACTCTGAAGCGTCACGAGCACCTGACCCTCACGCACGCGCTCTCCGGGGCTAACCCGCACGGCAAGGACCCTGCCCTGCGCCGGCGCACCAACTCGAGTGGTCCGATCTTCATTCGGAACGATCTGTCCCGGCACCGTGGCAGCCGCCGAGAGCTCAGCGGCTCCGAATTCGCCGGTCTTCGCGGGCGCCCAGCGCACGCGGCCGCGCCGCAACTGCTCGGGCGTGAAGGAGACGGCGACACCGCCGCGGTCGCCGGAATCCATGGCCATTCCCGGCATGCCGGGCATAGCAGGCATGCCGCCACTTGAATCCGTGCCGGCCAGCTGCGGTTTCTCTTCCCCGTTCCTGCCGGAGCACCCGTGGGACAGGACGGCAGCGAGGGCAATGGCAGGCCAGCCGAGTCGATGCAATGTGCTCATCGGGAAGCCTCGTCTCTCGGCACGGTCTTGCCCGGTGTCGCGGACATTGCGTTAAGGAGGTCCTGACCCTGCGCGAGCATCACGAGCAGAACACTCTCGTGCTGCGCATAGAGTGTCCGGTAATAGCCCGTCCGCGACTCTCCCCAAGCGCGGGCAGCGTCAAGGACCTGGAACAGGGGTACCGCACCCTCCTGGTAGGCACCGAGCGCGATGAGGCGGATCTCGTCGGCTCGCGTAAGGTGCCGAACCGTCGGGCCGGCTACGCTGTCCTTCGGACCGGCCAGGTCGCGCACCCGCTCCAGCAGCAATGCTGCGGTTTCCGTGGCTCCAGCAAGAGCGGCTCGTGCCTCTTGCTCGACCGCCGTGAGTTCCAAAGCTGCCGCGTCCCGTTCGGCCTTGGCGCGGGCCAGCTCCCCCCGATTCTGATCCACCAGCGGGAGCGGCAAGCTCAGACCGGCGAGCAGCGTAGTCGTGCCAGCGCTCCACTTGAGCCCGGCCATGGCGCCCACTTCACGAACCAGCATCGACCGCGCGACGCTGATTCCCGCGCCGGTAGCCACCACGCGGGCTCGCGCCGCCTCGACCTCTGGCCGACCGTGCGACGTATCGGAGCCGTGTTCTCGCCCGGCGTCGAACATCGAGAGTGAGAGAGCGAAATCGGGAGTCATCACCGCCAGGTTGACGCCGGCCGAATCACCGCAAAATGTGCGGAGCGACGTCCTGGCCTGGACTAGGTCGGCGCGCCGCATTGTCAGCTCGATTGCGGCGCGGTCGCGTTCCAGCTCGGTGCGTACCAGGTCCGCCTCGGCCGCGGCGCCCTCCTGGGCGCGGGCGCGGTTGTAGGCTACCAGTGAGTCAAGCCAGCGAAGCAGATCCTGGGCAGTAGCGAGCTCGATCTGTGCTGTTGCGACGCGATAGTACGCCCGCGCTGCCTCGAGCGCGATGCGCTGTCGCTCCGCGAACGCATCGGCGCGAGAGGCAGCCAGCTCCGCCTCGGCGCGACGCACCCGTGCTCCACGCTGGAAAAGGAACTCCAGGGGCAGCGTAGCGGTGGCCATCGTCTCATGGTCGACACCGGCAGCGGGTTCATGGCCAGGCAACCTCGCGTTCTCTATGCCGATACTGACTACAGGATTGGGAAGCACGCCGGCAGCGCGCCGGGCACCTGCCGCCGCCACAATGCGGGCGTTCGAGGCTGCGATCCGCGGATACTCTCGCGCCACCCGTGCCAGAAGCTCAGGTAGCGAGATCGGCGGTTGCGACGACGCCGGCTGAGCGGTCTGGCCCGCCGCCGCGGTTCCCATGAGCGTGAATAGGAGTACAAGGTGGGCGCGGGCGAGGCCGCGCGAATGCACGAACAGCATGCGAGTCCCTCAGGAAATGGCCGGCGCCCCTGACTTATGGCAGGGACATCAGGAAGAGCCGCGGCTCCCGCGAACGGGACGCGAACTCTTTTCGCCACGTTGAGCTGAGACCGCCGAGGTTATGCCTTAGGCGGAGGAACGGGAGGGGAAGGATCCTGGATAGAACGGTCGGGACTCGAAGGCCAGACGACGCGCTCCGTATGCGGCGGGACGCTCAAGACAGCAAGCCGCGGGGCACGGACGGTCGTCGAGGAAGTACTGCAGGCATCCGAGAAGATGCAGCCGTGAGCCGAGGCGGCTGTGGCGCCGGTCGACAGCACCGGTCCCGTCAGACCGTTGCCGCGGGATGGCTCATCCGAACGTGCCGGCATGGGACAGCCAGCCTCCATGCCGTCACCTTCCGGGCCACCCAGGGCCAGGCAAAGCGCAACGCCAGCCAGGGGCTGGAGGTGGATTAGCAGGAGGACCGAAGCAGCCAGGGCACGCATTTCTGGCGCGGATGATATCTCAGTGGTAATCGCGACGCCACACGGCAGCTCCTAAGCTAGGACCAGCAGCCGCCTTCGAGGAGCCGAGTCACAAGGCAGTCGAAGAATACCCCCGAGAGGCTTCGAACCTCCGACCAACGGTCTAGGAATCTACCACCGGGCGTCCAAGCGCGGCCAAGGACGCTCACAAGATACGTTCGCTGCCCTGCCCTAACTTCCCGATTCGGCTAGGGAATAATGGCCACAGTTGGCCACTCTGGGAGCGCTGCGGATCGCTGAAAATCCGGTAATGGGGCTCGCGGCTGACTTCTCCCTGCCCCGCCGGCTAGATTGCCGGAAACTCGAGTCACGTCTTGTGAGTCAGGATCTTCTCCGGTCGGCGCTGTTCTTCGCTGGGTTGTTCACGCTGCTATCCTGGGAGCTGGCAGCGCCGCACCACTCGCCCCAGGCACCTCGGCTTCGCCGGTGGGCAGCCAATCTCGGGCTCGCCGCCATCAACGGGCTGGTGGTCACTGCGCTCTGCGCCGCCTGCTATGCCATCGCCGCGGCAGGCGGGCTCCCCTGGCGGATTGGCCCATTGGAGCTTTTGGGCCCCCCGCTCTGGGTTCGGCTGCCGGCCGAGATCGTCTTGCTCGATCTCCTGGTCTACGGGCTTCACCGTGCCTATCACTCCACACCGTGGCTGTGGCGCTTCCATCAGGTGCACCATTCGGATCTCGACTTGGACGTAACCTCAGCGTCGAGGTTCCACCTGGGTGAAGTGTTGATCTCGGCTGGCGGCAAATTCGGCGCAGTGATGATGCTCGGCATCTCGCCACTCGGGCTGGTCGTGTTCGAGACGGTGATGCTGCTTGCAGCCCAGTTCCAGCACTCAAACATCCGGGTCATGCCGCGGATCGAACGGCTTCTTTGGTGGAGCTTCGTACCGCCGGCCATGCATCGGGTTCATCATCATCCCAATCGCACCGACCTCGACTCGAACTTTGGCACATTGCTGGTTTGCTGGGACCGCCTTTTCGATACTCTCCGGCGAAGGGACCCAGACGTCGCTTTATTTGGCCTCCCGGAGATCGAACCGAGGCGCGCGCTCCGATTCGGCGCGCTGCTGGCCATGCCGTTCCGGCGCCCCTCTACCGCTGTCCGTACCCCTACTCGCTAAGTGCTCTCGCTGCGCTGCCGGAGACGTTGCCCTACACACTTGAGCCATGACGTGCGACTGTGAGGCAACTGATCGTCACTTCGGAACCGCGCGCGCCGAGAAAGAACTCGCGGCGTACCGACGACGTGGCCCCAAGGGCACCGCTCGGCTGGTGCTGCGACTGCTAGCTGAAACGCATCCACGCGCCGCCACGCTTCTCGACATCGGCGCGGGCATTGGAATACTGCACCATGAACTCCTGGCCGACGGGGTCCGCACGGCCGTTCACGTGGAGGCAGCCCGAGCGTACGTTCGGGCTGCTCAGGAGGAAGCCAACCGGCGCGGCCAGGCGCGGCGCGTGCAGTTTCTGCACGGGGATTTTCTCACCCTTGCTCCGACAATCATGTCCGCAGACCTCGTCACGCCCGATCGGGTCGTTTGCTGCTATCCCGAGCTGGAGGCGCTTCTGGTTGCGTCAGCGGCACGGGCTCGACGCTACTCGGCAGCGAGCTTTCCGCGAGATCGGTGGTACACCCGACTGCACACAGGATGGCAGAATCGGTTGCGTGCGAGAGCGGGCAATGCCTTCGGAACGTTCGTTCATCCCGTCGCTCGGATTTGCGACTTGCTGCGTTACTCGGGGTTGCGTCCCCTACGGGTGTGGCGGCGGCCCGTCTGGGAGGTTGTCATCTGTATACGCGAAGACGTTGCATAGAGGCCCACCTAGCTGCGTCGCAACTCGATCGCTGCTCCTACGGGTCGCGGCCAAGCCGATCGCACGGAGACGCTCCGACAGGGGGGCTCAATGTCAGAGGCCACGCGAGAGTCGCGATCGAACGGCGGGTCGGAGCCCCACATCGCTAGCCGGCAAAGTCACTTACGAAAATCCTCCAGGAACGGCGTGGACGTATTCGTTGGAGCTGCTGCGGCATGTGGTCAACCACTCCACATACCACCGAGGGCAGGTGACAACGCTACTCCGCCAGTTGGGAGCTCATCCAGTTCCTACTGACATCCTGGTCTTCATCGGCGAGGGCGGAGGCAGCCAGCCACAGTTTCGCTGCCCTGCCCATCAGAGCCCGCTAGCGGGTGCCGGAGCCTGCGCCGCTTTGACCCCAGCACTGCCGGGCGTCGCCGCTCTCTGCTCTGGAGCTCGTAGGAGCGGAAAGTCAGCTCGTACGCGACCCGCCGTCACAGGGCATGGAGCATCAGCCAGGTTGCACCAGTCCACCGCGATATCAGGGCCGGTTGGGGACAGCAGCCTTGGAGCGAGGTTCCCTCGCCAAACGAGCGAGCCGGGACCTCGTCTCGCCTGCTAGGGGCTGAAGCGATGGCTCACAACGCTCCCAGATATGGAGGAACCGTTGGTAATACTCGGCCGCCTGCTCCGGCTCGCCGAGCCGCTCGTAGAGCTCGCCCTGCCGGAACTGCAAGGGCCCGAGGTACGCCAGCTCCGTCGGCGTGTCCGCAAATCCCAAATGCAGCCAGTCGAGTGCTTCGCGATCCCGGCCCAGCCGCTGAAGAAGGTCGGCTCGCAGATAGCGCCCTGGTTCCTCGGCGTAGAAGGGGATCCGGAGCAGCGTCGCGGGGACTTCACCGCGAACCGCGGCCAAGGCCCGCAACGCCTGAGCCGGGCGGCCGTCAAGTGCGTCGGCACCCGCCCGAAGGGTGCCGACCATTGATCGCACAACGGCTTCACCGCCGGTCGGAGCCGGAATCCGGTCGATCGCCGTCGCCCGGTCACGCGTCTGGGACGCCGAACCCGCCTTTAAGGCGACAAGTCCTAACAGCCATTGTCGCAGGTGAGGCGCGAGCGCTGCCTCCAGGTGAGAGCCGGTCGGCGGGGGTTCGGCGATTGGATTCCATCGCTCCAGCGCGGCCGTGATCGAATCCAATTCGCTCGGGGGGTTGATCACGAAGGGCAGGCTCGCGTAATACGCCTGAGCCAGGTGCCCAACAGGCCCCTGCACGTGCGCCAGATCTGCGCGCGCAGCCGCCCACCGGCCTTGACCGACGTGCAAGAGGGCGAGACGCAGGTAGCTGGAATCCCGAAACGCGATGCCTCGCGCGCTTGCCGCACCGAGCCCGAGCAGTTGTTCGCCGGCAGGAAGGTCGTGCAGGAACAGCGAAAGATCGTCGGCCGCGTGAAAAAGCTCTCGATCCTCGGTTTTCGCCATCGCACGCGCGTCCGCATTGAGCACGGGCCCTCCACGGCGTCTCTGGAGGACGATGCGGTGCGCGAAGGGCACCCCGTCCCTGCCAAACCTCAGAGTGTTTAGGGTGTCGAATGCCCCCCAGTCACCCTCGCGCCCGGCGAGGCTGATGAGCGGTCATATCGGGCAGAAGAACCGGGGATCGAGCTCCACGACGCGTTGGAAGATCTGGCCGCCCTCCACCCGTGGACGGCCGCGCAGGGGCTGATAGTTGAAGAGGAGAAGGCCGAGCTCGGCACTCGCTTCGAGGTCATCCGGGTAATCGCGGAGGATGGCGCGATAACGCCGCTCGGCCGTGTCCGGCGCACCCCGCCGAAAGGCATCCAGCGCGCTCACGAGCGCGCGGTCGCGGGCCGGCAACCGTTCGGCGAGGCGGAGCGCCCGGTCGAGCGCAGGATCGATCTGCGCCGCCCGGTTACCCCAGAGCGCTGCCACGGCGAGCCGGTATTCCGCGAGCGCGAACGCAGTGTCATCCTCTACCGCCGCGCGAAAGCCCGCGATGGCGGAGTCGGGCCGCACCGAACGGAAGTGCTGTTCGGCCTTGAGATAGGCCTTGAGAGCCGGGAGCGAGCGTGTGGTGAACGCCGCCGTTCGCAACAGACGGAAACCGGGCCCCTGCGGGCGTTCAGCGAGCAGCTCCGCGGCCAGTCGATCCACCAGCGAGAACAGCTCTGCCGAGTCGCCCTCAACAGTCGCGCGCGAGAGTGGAGTCGAAGAATCGCTGCTCGTCTCCACGAGGTCAGCCTGGATACGGAGCCGCCGCCCGGCCGCGCTGACATGGCCATGGACCGCCTGCCCGGCACCGAGCGCCCGGGCCACGTCCAGCGCTTTTGCTGCGTCCCCGCCAGCCCCCGCCTTGCGGAGCGCTGTGAGCACCCTACCGGCGTCCAGTGTGCGGATTTCCCCTGCGCCGTCGAGATTGCGGCTCAGAAGATCGACCATGCCGGGCCCGAGGTAATCGAGGTCGGGCCGTGCCACGACCGAAAACGGGAGGACGGCAACCCGTGTTGCGGAAAGCGCCGGCGGCGGGCTTCGAACTTGCCAGATCAGCACTGCCACGATCACGGCAAGCAGCACGGCGCCGACCAGGAGACCTCGCTTGCTCACGCTGCGACCGGCGCCGCTGCGAACATCAGCCATCGGACCAGTTCCGGGCACGGCTTCAGTGTGTTGCGCAGCCTCCAGGACTTGTGCGAACTCCTCGGCGGTCGCAAACCGCTTATCCGGCGAGATTGCGAGTGCGCGTTGCACGCAGTGGTCGAGTGCGGCCGGCACGTCCGGCCTTGCCGCCCGCAGCGAGGGCGGGGCGCTGACCAGCTTCTTTGCCAACACCGCCTGAGCGGAAGGTCCCGCGAAGGGCGGCTCGCCCGCGAGCATCTCGTACAGCATGCACCCGACGGCATAGATGTCGGCGCGGCCGTCGACCATAGGTTCGCCCGTTACCTGCTCAGGACTCATGTAGGTCGGCGTCCCGAGCGACAGACCTGTTTCCGTTAGTCGGTCGCCGCCGGCTTCATGGAGCGCACGGGCGATGCCGAAGTCCGCGACCACCGCCTCATCCGCCTCGAGCAGCACGTTTTCGGGCTTTATGTCGCGGTGAACGATCCCCTCACGGTGGGCATAGCCGAGCGCCGCGAGGATCTGGCGGATCAGGGATACCGCCACGGGGACGGCCAGCTGCCGTTGCCGCTGTATGCGGGACCGGAGCGAGCCCCCATCCACGAACGGCATGGCGTACCAGAGCTCTGCTCCGGCCGAGCCGGAGTCGAAGACGGGAAGGATATGCGGGTGGCGAAGCCTGGCGGTGAGACGGACCTCGCGGACAAACCGCTCGCCGCCGAGCGCCATCCCGATCTCTGGCCGCAGGACCTTGATGGCAACCAGGCGATCATGCCGGAGGTCCCGCGCCTGGTAGACCGTCGCCATGCCCCCTCGTCCGAGCTCTTGCTCAACGAGGTAGCGGTCCGACAAAGCGTCCTTCAGTGTCGTCGAGAGCTGATGCACTGATCGCAGCCGATCGGACTCAGGTGCAATTTGACGCGTGCGGCAGAGACGCCGCCAGAGCGCCACCGTTCGCCCCCTCGGGGGATAATACCGCCCGCGGAGCGGCTCGCTACTGGTGGCGCAGCGCTTCCACCTGATCAATCCCCGCCGCCCTGATCAATCCCCGCCGCCGCGCCGATCGCGGTCATCGTCGCCGCCTCGACTGGAAACTGCCAGAGATGTCCCACCGGGTCGTCCCGACCCCTGCCGAAGCCCTGCCCCGGTGGTCCGTGTGGCCTTTGTCGGCGGAAGTGACTGCGGAGATAAGTCTTGGCTGGAGTACCCCCGAGAGGATTCGAACCTCCGACCAACGGTTTAGGAAACCGCTGCTCTATCCAGCTGAGCTACGGGGGCAACACTTGTCCTGCAATATCTTACCCTCCGGGCCTCAAGTGAAGTCTCGGGGTCCTAGTGCTCGCGAAGCGGTTCTCAGCACTCGGCCGCCGTCGGCGTCACCGGCCGGTTGGGGGCGTGCTCGCCTCTGGGTAACTCGCGGAAAGCAGTCGAAGCTCCCCTGATGTTTGGACCGAGCTCCGGCAGCCTCTGCGTCGGCCGATCGAGCTAGCTTGCCACCTAGTCGCGCCCTCGAGGTCTCCAGGCGCTCCCCCGCGGCTCCAATAGCAATCCGAGCGCAAATCCGCTCAACTCTGGATCCATCAGCGGCCCTCGAAGCAGTCAGCCTGCTTGGCCTTGCTCACCATCACCGCCCGTTGACGCAGGCAGGCCGCGGCACCGGTGACGGTCCGTGGCACGACGGCCGGCCGCTTGGCCGCGCCCCTCCCGTGCGCAGCCACCGCAGTAGCCGCTTCCTCCAGATTCCATACCGTCGCCCGATTGGTGCCCGCGCCGCCGTCGGTCGAGGTCCAGCCGGCGGCGATGCCGGTGGCATTCACCGCCAGGGCGACGCTCGGGTTCGGGTCCGCCCCGTTGAGGTTCACGATCGCTCCTGCTCGCGGCCAGGCCGCCGCCTGGATCGTGCCGTCGCTCGTCACGGCGGAGCCCACCACATCGCCGCGTGCGTTCACGTCGTCGGCAACCGCGTTGCTCTCCGACTGGGCGTCGAACACGTCGAGCAACGTGAACCCGGACCCGGGGCGCCACAGGTACGGGTACGTTCCCACCGCTGGAAACGGGTCCACCGCCCCGGAAGCGACGTCGTCTGCAATCAGTCGAGTCCAGCCGACAATGGCCCCGTCGCCGTTCACACCGTGTGCGGTGACCTCGGTTCGCTCCGGAGCCGATCCAGGCACTCCGATGCTCTGGGCCCCGCCGGCCGCCGGCCGCTGGTACGCGCGCCAAAGTCCGCCGCCCATGGTACCTACGACGGTGCCGCCGTCGTTGACGGCGGCCGCATAGTTCTCGAACGGGACGTCCAGCTCACTCGAGAGATCCACCAGGCCGCCGGACGCGGTCCAGGCCCAGGCGTGGACTCCACCCTCCGCGAAGAACGCGTCGCCGACAATTAGGCCCTGGGCGTTGCGATCGCTCGGCACGAGCGTCGCCCCGGCGACGGGCGGAATGGGCAGCTCGACACCCTCGCCTGCGGCCGACCAGGTGACCGGGCGGACCTTCCCCGCGTCCGACACGCTGATGCCGAACGCGACATTGTCGTTGGTCACGGTGATGGCGCGGCTCTCGATGTCGCCCAGGAGCGGCGCCAGCTCCTGGAGCCCGCCACTCGAGGTCCATCGAAACGCTCGAAACAGCCCGTTGGCCGTTTGGGCCTCCCCGACCACGGTCGCGCCATCGTTGACGTCGTAGGCGTAGCTCGAGGGGCCACCGAATGTCCCCAGGTCAGTTCGCCGGGGGAGCGTCGGAGGGGGATTCGGCTCACCAGGCTCGCTGGGGTTGTTCGGCTCACCAGGCTCGTTGGGGTTGTTCGGATCCGGGTCAGTCAATGACTCGCTCGATCCGCAGGCGGCTGTCAGGAGGGCCGTGCACGCGAATAGGAGCGTAGGAGTATGCGTGAGAATTCTGAGCATCGAAGAAACCGCGAAAGCGAGGGAAGACTAACGGGGATCTGCATGTTACTTCGGGGGCCGGCCGGCCGGAAGCGGGGTCGGGCGGCGGGTGCATCCCTCACTTGCCGGACGGCTTCTGCCGCTGCTGCATCATCTTTCCCATGTCCATCTCGGTATATCCGGCTGGAACCGCGAAAAGCGAAGCGTCCAAGCGTTTCTTCTCGATCCTCGTGGCTTCCATGACGACTTCTGCCTTGCCGCCGCGGAGCGATGTGACCTTGAGCGGGAGAAACCCATCCTTCGCGAGGTCGGTATATGCCCGGTAGTGGCCGGGGAGACCTGCGAGCCCACCGCCCACCATGACGCCGAGACCCTTGGCCGCGCAGATATCGGTTTCCTGCTGCGCGCCAACCAGACAATGTTCGCACTTGTGGCCTGCGACTGTCTCGGTCTTTCCCGTGCGGGTTAGCTTCGCGGGAACCGGCTTGCCGTCTGGCGCCAGCTGCTTTTCCACGGCCTTCATGTCGATGATCATGTACACCTTCTGGGCCGGCATGACGCTCATCATCTTTCCAACGGCCGCATCCAGCAACATGTACATGCCGCCGGGCGGGCCACCCTTCAGGTTGCTGACGTCGGCCCGCACCTGGGTGCCTTTGACCTGATACACCATCGTCCCGGGTCGGGGAGAGGTGGGATTCATCGTAGAGGTGACAACGCCCTCGAAGGCTTGGCCGCTGAGTGTTGCCGGCGCGGCGAGCAGGCTGGCGGCGAAAGCCGTGGCGACGCGGGAACGCAGCATGGAGACTCACTCAATCCTTTTGGTCCGGCGCGCCCAGACTCTTGGTGCTTCGGCGGGCCCGCAGCGCCGGGTAGCCTCTGGCGCCGCACGACGGACACCGCTCGGCCATGAGCGACATCGGCGCGCCGCATACCCCGCAGGCAGGGTGGTCGGGATCGGAGCGGAGGTCCCGAGCCTCGGGAAGCGCCACCCCGCAGGAACAGCGAACCGCGAAGGAGTCGAGCGCTGCTCCGCACGATGGACAATGTCGCGTCATGCACCCTTTCCGGCGCAGGTTGCGCCGTCGGTTTGGTCAGGTATCCTACTGACAGAGCCGGCCGACGGTGAAGGCCCGCTCACCCGGCCTGCCTCCGCGATCAGGACGACTGGATGAACATCAAGCGCACCATGGCTCTCCGAATGGTCGCCCACGGGGCGTGGAACACGCTCCGCAAGCGCCCGCTCTCAGTGTCGTTCGAGGTCACCCACGCCTGTACCGCAAACTGCTGGCACTGTAACTGGGGCGGCCCTATCAAGGAAACGCGGCTGGGACCCCGGGAATACGCCGCGATCTGCCGCGGTCTCGATCCGGTGGTGTCGCACATCTCGGGCGGTGAGCCGCTGGCGCGGGGCGACGTCGATGAGATCATTCGGGCGATGGCGCGACCCGGGCGGCTTCCGCTCATGGTCGTCGTCAGCAACGCCTCTCAGCTCACGCCCGAGCGCTTTCTTCGGCTCAAAGCGGCCGGCATGGATCAGCTGTCTATCTCCATCGACTTTCCCGACGACCGGCACAGCGAGTTTCGACGCATTCCGGGCCTGTTCGACCGAATGGCGCGGGTCATTCCCGAGTGTGCCCGTCTCGCCGACGAGGGCGGCGTCGTGCTGAACTGCTGTGTGACGTCGTGGAACTTCCGCGCGGTGCCGGACATCGTGCGGGTGGCCGAAGAGTGGGGTGTCAGCGTGAACTTCTCCGCGTACACCCCGCTCCGGACCGACGACACCCGTGGGCTGGTGGACGGCGAGGACCAGCGTCGAGAGCTCCGCCGAACGTTCGAGCAGCTGATCGCCCTCAAGCGCGCCGGCAAGCCGGTGTACACGGCCGAGCGGTTGCTCTGGCGATTCCACGACTTCCTCTGCGGCGTGGAGGTTCCCAACTGCCAGGCAGGGTACAAGTTCCTCGTCATCAACCCGGATGGGCGGCTCACGCCGTGCGCGATGGTCATGGCCTACTACGATGACTATCGCGCGATGCAGCGGGAATTCTCCTGCGCCAACACCTGCACCCGTTGCTATATCAGCACCCGCGCCGCCACGGAGAAAACCCCCCGCGAGTTCATCGGTGACAACCTGGCGATTCTCAACCGGGCGCTACCGTGGAACTGGCAGCGGGCTCGGGGGGCGTAGTGGGGCGCCGGCGCCAGGGCACAGCCAGCAGAAGACTACCCACCAGCACTGCCGCGAGCGCGACCGTCGGAACCTGCAGCGCAGCGCCGAGCCACGCATAGATCAGAATTCGGGGCGCCCGCCCGACCGCGGTCGCGACCATGAACCGACCGACAGGATAGCGGTCGAAGATCGCGAGGCATCGCGCCACCCAGAACGGCAACGGGGTGAACGCGAACACGACGATCGTGGTGAAGGGCGCGCGACCGAACCGATCGATGCCCCAGCGCAACCAGCGGCTCTTTCCCACGCCCGCGAGCCGCTCCCGGCTCAGCGCCCAGGCGTAGATATGCCAGTTCACGTATTCGGTGAACATATACGCCGCGAGACCCACGGCCGTGACGGCTAGCGGCTTCTCGTACTTCGCGGCCTCCATGATCAGCGGCTCGAACGCGGCGGGAATGAGGGGGCTCAGCGGCCCGTTCGCCGGAAGCGACATCACGGCGAACCAGACCAGCACCGCCGACTCCGGCACCAGGAGCACGAGGGCGATGCCGATCAGGCCGGCAAGCCCCGTTGCTCGAAGGATCAAGTCCCAGTGGCGGCCACCCAACGGGCGGAGCCAGATGCTCATACGCTCACCACGACGGTGCATTCGGCGTCGGTGAGCTGCCGGCGGCCATCCAGAAACGTGATCTCCAGCAGGAACGACCATCCGACGAGCCCGCCGCCGAGCGACCGGGCCAAACGGCCGGCGGCACGCGCGGTGCCGCCGGTGGCGAGCACGTCGTCCACCACCAGCACCCGGGCATCCGGCGGCAGGGCGTCGCGGTGCGCTTCGAGCGCATCGGTGCCGTACTCCAGCGCGTAGGATTCGCTCACGGACTCCCAGGGCAGCTTGCCTGGCTTTCGGGCCGGAACGAATCCCGCATCGAGCGCCTTCGCGACCGCCCCGCCCAGGATGAACCCGCGGGCCTCGATACCCATCACATGGGTGACCGTGCGGGTTCGAAACGGCGCGGCCATCGCATCCACCACCCGAGCGAAGAGCGCCCCGTCCTGCAACACGGGAGTGATGTCCTGAAACAGAATGCCCGGCTTGGGATAGTCGGGGATAGCCCGCAGGGTACGTCGGACCGTGTCGTCCAGTGTGCCCGTCATCGCTCGTCCTCGTTCACCGAATCTCGAAGCGGGACGGCGCCGGGATGGTCGGTGCGTCGCGCATGGTCACGTTGTCGACCCGGGCATGGGGCGGCCCGACCCGGAGCGCTGCTGCAAGCCGCTCCAGCGCCACCACGTCGCCCGTGGCCAGAACCTCCACCGAGCCGTCGGGGAGGTTGCGGGCGAAGCCGGTGAGCCCCTCACGCTCCGCCTGGCGCAGCACAAACCATCGGAAGCCGACACCCTGCACCCGGCCGGACACCACGAATTGCCGGGTCACGCGCCTGCCCGTCGCCGCGCCTTTACGAATTCGAGCACGATGGGCATCACGGAGAGCAGGATGATGGCAATGATGACGTAGGTGAAGTTTTGCCGCACCGCGGGAAGGTTTCCGAAGAAGTACCCCGCGAGCACGAACAGGGTCACCCAGACGATCCCGCCCACGACATTGTAGAGGATGAAGCGGGAATACGTCATCGCGCCCACCCCGGCCACGAAGGGCGCAAACGTTCGGATGATGGGAATGAACCGCGCCAGGATGATGGTTTTCCCGCCGTGCTTCTCGTAGAACGCGTGGGTGCGGTCGAGATACTCCTTCTTGAGCCAGCGCACCTCGCCGGTGAACGCCCGCGGCCCGATGAACGCCCCCACCCAGTAGTTCACCGTATCCCCGACGATCGCCGCGATGCTGAGCATCAGGATGAGCACGCCGGGGTCGAGCGATCCGAGCGCGGCGAAGGTTCCGGCGGCGAAGAGCAGCGAGTCACCCGGCAGGAACGGAGTGACGACCAGGCCCGTCTCGGCGAACACGATGAGGAACAGAATCAGATTGGTCCAGACCCCGTACCGCGCGATGATCTCTGCCAGATGCGTGTCGAGGTGCAGAATGAAGTCAATGGCATAGCGGATCAGATCCATGACGCCTCGTCAGTTCGGCCCGTCCGGCCATCCGGCCATCGGGCCATCAGTCCGTCGGTCCATCCACCCGAAACCCATGCTCGCCGAGCAGCGGCACGAACCGCACGTCCGCGAGGGTACTGTGCCGCAGGCGATCGCCCTCCCGCTCAATTAGCAGCAAGGTCTGCGTATCGCGATCGCCCAACGGGATCACCATGCGGCCGCCGTCGGCCAGCTGTTCCACCAATGGGGCCGGGACTTCCGGCGATGCGGCCGAGACCAGGATGGCATCGTAGGGCGCGAATGGGCGCCACCCCAACGTACCGTCGCCCACGAGAATCGTCACGTTGCGAATTCCCGCAGCCTCGAGCGCCGCTCGCGCGGTCTGCGCCAGCGCCGGCACTCGCTCCACGCTGAGGACCCCGTCGGTCAGGAGCGCGAGCAGCGCCGTCTGATAACCCGACCCGGTTCCGATCTCGAGCACGCGCTCCCGCCCGCGCAGACCGATCGCCTCGAGGTACCGGGCCTGGACCCACGGTTGCGAGATCGTTTGCCCGCTGCCGATGGGCAGCGCGGTATCGTCGTAGGCACGGTGCCGAAGACTCTCCGGGACGAAGAGGTGCCTCGGCACCTGCGCGATCGCCCGGAGCACCGCCAGGTCGCGGATCCCCTTGGCGCGAAGCGTCTCCACCAGCCGGGCGCGATACCCGCCGTAGCTGTCCCCCTCCCCTACGCCTCCAGCGACCATCCGCGCACCGTCTCCAACAGCGAATAGTTGGTCAGGTCGAGATGGAGCGG
>DASSUE010000410.1:0-10399 GCA_035707305.1 Gemmatimonadales bacterium | reverse complement strand
CCGAGCCGTCGGGCACCTGCTGCGCCACCAGGGCTGCGGGCGCCGCGAGGAGCGCGAGCAACAGGCGCGCTCTCATGGCAAGAGCGAGCTCCGGAGCACCAGCCGCGCGGTGACCGCATCCGCTGGAGTGGCGTAAACCTCGCCGCTCAGCGCCATCCGATAGGACAGAATCCAGGTCGCGCCGCCGAAGACGGCCACCCGGTCCAAGTTCACGATCACGCGCGTCGTATCCACTGCTCCCGCCTGGTTAGTGAAGTGCACCTGGAATCGCGGCGTCAGCCGGCTATACCCTGCCCCGGCGTACGGCCGGAGGCGCCCGGCCGCGACCGGCACAGACGCGGACAGATCCGCGCCGAAGATGTTAGGGCTGAACCGGTCGTCCGACCGGTTGCCCTGGAAGCACTCGCTCCCGGCGTCCTGCAGCGCGTCGTCGTCACAGGTGATCGGGGCGCGAACCGAGCCGAACGTCGCGTGCCCGCGGATCGCTATGACCAGGCCGTCGATGCTGCCGAACGAGCGGCTCAGCGACACCCCGAACAGGTTCGCCTTCACACCACCGACCCTCACCGGTGGGACCCAGCTCGCTTCGAGGGCAAGCCCGAGCGGGAGCGGTACCGAGAGCCTTGGCCGGGGGAGCACCGAGTGGAGGTTGACGTTCTCCGGCCCCTTGCCTGGTCGGCAAATCGTGGGCGTGGCCGTCTCGTCGTCGATCTGGGGCACGTACGCGGCCTCAAGCCCGAATCGAAGCCCGGGAAGCATCTCGGGCGCTTGGGCACGGCCGAAGGCGAGCGGAACTGAGACCATGCCGAACGCTTCCGCTTCGTTCGAGGACGTCGGCGGGCGGCATTCCTGAGCGGAGGCGGCGGCGGGCAGCACGAGCAAAGGGAGAGCTACCGCAAGGCGATGCATGCCTTCAAGCTCCGTAGAGAGGCGGGAAGCCGAAGTCGGCGACAGACGAACGGCAGGGCGGACATTGCAGGTAATCCGGCGTAGGACGGAAGCCGACACTCGTGCATCCCGCAGGCGGGTCCGGGGCCAGACGCGTTGCCGTCAAACGACTTACGGTCCCGCACGGGTCTTGCCGCCCCGGCACTTGCCATGACCGCCGTCAGCATACCCGCCCGGGTTCGCCGCACTTTCACCCGTCTGGCCAGCCGCATTCGGCAGGAACGGCAGCGCCGGGACGAGCTTCGGCAGCTGCGGCGAGCCGGCCGCTCGATCGCCGAGCGGACCGGAGAGGTCGCCCACCTGGCCGCGCTCACCACTGAATGTGAACGGTCGCTCGGGGCCGATCGCGTCGATCGCGCGCAGGTTGATGCCTGGGTAATTCCAGTGGTTGCGCTGCGAGGCTACGCGACCAGGGCCGTGCTCCGGCATCGGATCGCTCGCGGTCATCGCCAGCTGCAGGCACGTTACGAAGCGTTGGGACGGGCTGCGGCAGCAGGCACGACGCCACCGCCGGTGCCCGCGTCGACCGATCAAGCCTGCCGGGCAACCGCGGGGCTCGAGGCGGCGCGGTTCGGCCGCGCGTTCTGGGCCCAGCTCAGGCCCGCGATTCTGCCGAAGGCGCCCGCGCTCGCCGGCCTGGCCGTCGGCTGGTGGATCGCCAACACCTACACTGATTCGCGCTGGAAGTCGCTGGCGCGCTCGGTCGGCATCGGAAGCGGCGGGACGCAGGTCGTGAGCGCCGAGACCTACCGCGCGATGAGCTTCTGGCTGCCGCTGCTCGCGGCGGCCGCGTGCGCCTACCTGGGAGACCGCCTCGCCGCGGCGTGGCGGAGTCGATGACCGGTCACGGCTCGCTCATGTACGGGTACCGCCAGTCCCGAGGCGGCGCCAAGGTCTCCTTGATCGTGCGGGGTGAAACCCACCGGAGCAGGTTGAGGATAGAACCGGCCTTGTCATTGGTCCCGCTGGCTCTCCCACCCCCGAACGGCTGCTGGCCCACGATCGCGCCGGTCGGTTTGTCGTTCACGTAGTAGTTGCCCGCGGCGTTTCGGAGCGCCCGGTCGGCCTCGACCAGCGCGCCGCGGTCGCGAGCCCATACGGCGCCCGTCAGCGCGTAGGGGCCGGTCCGATCCACCAGCTCGAGCGTCTCCCGCCAGCGCTTCGCGGGATACACGTGGATCCCCAGGACCGGCCCGAAAATCTCTTCGCACAGCAGACGATAGTTCGGATCCTCCACCTCGAACACGGTCGGCTGGACGAACCACCCCACGGTTGCGTCCGCGCCGCCGCCCGCGAGCAGCTTCACGCCGGGCGCCTGCTTGGCGTGATCGACGTATCCCTTGATCTTCTCGAACGACTTCCGGTCGATCACCGCTCCCATGAAGTTCCGAAAGTCCGCCACGTCGCCGACCGTGATCTCGCCGATCGCCGCGACCAGCCGGTCACGCACTGCCGGCCAGATCGTGTCGGGGATGTACCCCCGCGACGCCGCGCTGCATTTCTGGCCCTGGTACTCGAAGGCGCCGCGGATCAGCGCCGTGACCACGCCGTCGATATCCGCACTCTCGTGCGCCACGACGAAGTCCTTCCCCCCAGTCTCACCGACGATCCGGGGATAGCCTTTGTAGCGCGAGAGATTGGTCGCCGCCTGTTGCCACAGCTTCTGAAAAACCGCGGTGGATCCGGTGAAATGGATTCCAGCCAGCATATGGTGTGACAGGAGGACGTCGCTGACCTCGACGGGATCACCGGGAACGAAATTGATGACGCCAGGCGGGAGCCCGGCCTCCTCGAACAGCTTGTAGACGTACCAATTGCTGAGCATCGCGGTCGGCGCCGGCTTCCAGATGATCGTGTTGCCCATGAGCGCCGGTGCCGCGGGGATATTTGCGCCGATGGCGGTGAAGTTGAACGGCGTTACCGCGTACACGAAACCCTCGAGCGGGCGGTGCTCCAGCCGGTTCCAGACGCCGGTGGACGATTCCGGCTGCTCCCGGTAGATCCGCTCAGCGAAGTGCACGTTGTAGCGAAGGAAGTCGATCAGCTCGCACGCCGCGTCGATCTCGGCCTGGAATACCGTCTTGCTCTGGCCGTGCATGGTCGCGGCGTTGATGAGCTGTCGCCGCGACGTGGCTAGCAGCTCGGCCGCCTTGAGGAACACGGCCGCGCGGTCCTCGAACCGCCAATGCGCCCAGTCTCGCCCCGCCTCGAGCGCCGCGTCGACCGCTTGGCCCACCAGCGCGCGGTCAGCCTGATGCACCCGCGCCAACACTCGTTGGTGACAGTGCGGTGAGGTGACGTTCTCTGCGCGGCCGGTGCGTACGTCCCGGCCGCCGACGACGACCGGGATCTCGATCGTTTCTGCGCCCACACGACCGAGCGCCGCCTTGAGCGCCGACCGTTCGGGAGAGCCGGGGAGATAGCCGAGAATCGGCTCGTTCTTGGGAGGAGGGATGTTGGGTGTGCCGGACATGGGAAGCTCGGGGCTGTCAGCTATGGGCGGTTTGACGCTGGTACGCGCCGCTTACCAAAGCTAATCACAGCACGCCGGGCGGCGGCTGGGCGGTTCCGGCCCGCGATCGGCGCCGCCAGCGGCGTGAACCCATTGGCCTGCATGATGGCGCGACCCTCGGCGGAGAGCAGGAACCGCACGAACGCCTCCCCCGATCGCGCCATGCGGGGCGGCGCGCGGAGCCGTGACCGCGTACGCGATCGCCTCTCACGACCTCAGAACGCATATCGCACACCCAGCTGGATCTGATACGGATCGCCCTGCTTCTGGAGCACGCCGAAGCTTTCGTTCACGCTGTAGATGTACCGACGGGTCGTTTGGTCGAAGCCGATCACGTTGAGCAGAGGCACTCGCTGCACCACCGGATTCTGGTTGGAGATGCCCTGCGGCAGCAGGTACTGGCCGCCCCAGTCGCCGTCGAGCAGGTTCGCGAAGTTGAACACATCCACCGTGAGCTCGGCCGCCTGGCCCCGAAACGTGCCGATCCGCTTCGACAGCCGCAGATCGATCCGGCTGTTCCATGGCGCAAAGGCGCCATTCCGGGTGGCAATCCGCCCGAGATTCCCGTGCAGGTACTCGGCGGCGACGTTGTCCGGGTTGTCCAGGACTCGCTCCATTGCCGCCGCGACGTCCGGCGGCGTCGCGGGATCGGCAGGGTTGAAGACGAACGCGAGGTCGTTGGCGTTGCTCTCGTCGCCGTTGATGTCGCCGTTGACCACGGCGGAGAACGGCCTCCCGTTCTGGCCGACGTACCGAGCCCCGAGCCGGAATCCCCAAAGCTCGGGTGAGGCGGCGACGACGACCACCTTGTGGCGGAAATCGAGATCGGATGAACCCCAAGATCCCGAGAGATCCCGCGGATCGCCCGGGATCGCAGTGAACGTCGTTGCGGTCCGCGCCAGGCAGCAGCCATACGTCGAGTTGTCGCGCGCGCGGTTCCAGGTGTACGACAACCAGGCCGAGCCGCCGGCAGGAAGGCGGAGCGCCGCCTCCGCCACCACCGACCGCTGGTTGGCCTCGCCGATGGATACCAGCTCCAGCACCCGGCTGAGGTGGGGGTCTTGAAGCGCGTTCCGCACGTTGGTCCGCCCGCGACTGTCGATCGTCGCGGCCGGCACGAAGACCGGCCGTGTGCTCTCGTTGTCGAGCCTGAATGCCGGCGACGCGACCAGGTTCCGATCCACATAGTAGTAGTTGTGATTCGTCTTTGAAGCGAGCAACGAACCGGTCAGCGTGAGCCAGTCGGTGATGTGCCGCTGATACGACACGCTCGCCTTCCACGTGCGGGGGAGCGTGAAGCCATCCCCAACTACGTTCACGAATGCGGGTGGCGCCGCCGACCCTGCCGGAATGCCAGGTATCGTGGCCGGATCACTTCGGAAGGCCAGGTAGTCGGGTAGCGGCAGGCCCGTCCGAATGTCGATGTCGATGACCTGAAGGCCGTCGTTCAGCAGTTGATTGTGTTGCGCGTAGTAGGGAAGCTGCGCCGTAAACAGGCCGCCGCCCAGTCGGACGATGTTGCGACCGTCGCGGCCCGGCATCCACACGATCTGCGCCCGCGGCTGGAGGTTGACCCAACTCTCGGGCCGGCGATCGGTCCGGACGCCCAGCGCTTGATCCGCCAGCGGGTTGTACGCGGGCGTGGTCAGGAACGAGGCACCATCCCACCGGGCCCCGCCGGTGATCGCAAGCGCCGGCGACGGGCGCCATTCCGCTTGCGCGTAGAGGCCCAGCTCCAGGACGTGCTGGTGGGTCATGGGCTCGCTGGCCAGCGGCACGGCGCGGCTGAAGCGGAACGGCCGGAGCGCCTCGAGGTCCCCCAGGGTCTCGAACTCGAACAACCCGCTCTGCCCCTCGGCGATGAACGTGGTGAGTCGAGCCAGCGAGTTGTCGGTGCCGGCGGTGAACAGGATGTTGCCGCGCTGAACGTACACGTGATCGATGAGCTGGACCTGCGTCTCGCGGCTGTCGTCCGGTGCCAGGCGGTTGCCGCCGAACTGCACCCGGATGTCGCCCACGTTGCCGTCGGGAAGGTTCGATCGAATCCGCACGAAGCCGCGCGGCAGCCGCGTCACCGGATCGAGGGTCCGCCGAGCGCTGGAGAACCCGAGCTTGAGCTCGTTCTGGGTCGCCGCGCCCAGCGTCGAGCGGAGTGCGGCCAGCGCCTGATGCTCCCGCGAGCGGAAGTTGGACCGCGCTTCCTCCAGCGTGATCGGCTGGTCCACGCCACCACTCAGGGGGTTGTCGAAATCGCCGTAATTGTGTCGTAGCGTGAGCCGGTGTCTCGCACCCAGCTCCCAGTCCAGCCGCGCAAAGAGCGTGTTCGCGGTCGGTGAGCGGTCGAGCCGCCCGAGCTGCGGCGTCGAACCATCGAGGCCGTACAATGTCTGCAGAATCGATATCAGCCGGGTAAGCGAGTCGGCAGCGACGCCGGCAACGATCTCTTCTTGGGGCGTTCGCACCAGCCCCGTGAAGAGCGGCTCGCTCCCGTCCTGGCGGTCGAACGCCACGAAGAAATGCGCCCGGTCCCGCACGATCGGGCCGCCGACGCTCGCGCCCCATTGCACGGCGGTGAAGTCGCGAACGTCTCGGCCCCGGCCCAGGAAGTCGGTGCCGGCGCTGAGCCCGTCGTTTCGGTAGTAGCCGAAGACCGTCCCCGCCAGCGTATTCGTGCCGGACCGCGTGGCCGCGCTGATCGAGCCGCCGCCCTGGCGTCCCTGGCTCACATCGTAGACGTTCGCGTTGACCTCGAACTCGCGGATCGCCTCGATCGAAAGGGTGTACGGTCCAGCACCGTATTCCCCGGCCCGCGTGAGGTTCCGCGCCTGCAGCCCGTCCAGCCGCACATCGGTGGAGGTCCAGCGCTGGCCGAAAAGCGATTGCTGCGAGCCGGCCGACGGGGTGAGTGACGTCAGGTCAGTGAAGTTGCGATTCGCCGTCGGAAGGGTGGCGAGTGCATCGCCGTCGATCCGGCTGTTTCCACCGATGCGCTGCCGCCGCTCCGCGAGCGTATCCGCCCTGACTTCGATGGCGGCCAGCTCGACGGCGACGGCTCGGAGCTCGAGCTCGAGGTCGATACGGTCGCCCAGGCCGAGCGTGTAGCCGTCGCGCGTCTCCGGCTCGTAGCCGACGCGGCGAGCGGTCAGCCGGTACGGGCCGCCGAGCGGCAGCTGCAGAAAAGCGAAGCGCCCCGAGGCGTTCGAGATGACCGTGGCCCGAAATCCGGTGGCGGCGTTCAGCACCTCTACCTCGACGTCGGCCAGAGGCTCCGTCTCAGCCAGCACGCGGCCCACGATCGCGGCATCGGTGGTCTGTGCGACGAGCGCCGGCACCGGCGCCACCAGAAAGAGAAGAAAGGCGGCACCGATCCGGCGCATGCGACGACCTCATGAGAAGAACTATCCCTTGCCGATCATCACCTCGGTGGACTTGATCACGGCCAGCACGTGATCACCGACGGCCAGACCGAGGCGTTCTGCCGACGAGCGGGTGATGACCGAGACCAGCTCCTGGTCACCGATCCGGAGCCGCACCTCGGCCATCACACCATCGAGGTTGAGGCCGACGATCCGGGCGCGGAGCTGGTTCCGGGCGCTGATCTCCACGGCGGAGCTGGTCTCGGCCGCCCCGGGCTGCGAGCGGCCGAGCAGGGCCTCCAGCTTGTCTCGCGGGAACAGCCACTTCCGGCCTATCCGAACGGCCGGGAGCTTTCCCGCGCGGGCGAGGCTCTGGACCCGCTTCACGTTCAGATGGAGCAGCTTCGCCGCGTCTTCTACGCTCAAAGTATCCATAAACGCCTGAGAGGCAAACATCTGAGTTGACTCTAAGTCACTCAATGTTACTTGGAGTAGCCCGCTACTCGGTAATTGACTCGGTCTGCCCACTTGAGCAGGGAAACGAAGATCTTGGGGTTACCGTAGCTGGCCCCCAGTTGGCGAGGTCTGCGTCGGTGATACCGCGCGCCCGGGCACAGGTCCCGCAGGCTCAGATCGGTACCTTCAGCTTCGCGACCTGCGCGAGAAGGTCCGCCACCCGTGGCCAGGCCACGGGAGTGACCGCCTCGGCGACCGATCGGCGCATGACCCCGACGGCTTCGCCGAGCAGGAAGATCTGCACCTCATGGCCCGCCTCAACAAGAACGTATGCGTGCGAGTACGGGAAGGCGGCTTTCGTCGGGTCGTCCGAGCCCCACGTGCTCTTGAGCAGCATCTTGAGCCGGGCAAATCGTTGCTGGGCGAGTGCCACACCCGGCAGGAAGGCCGCAAACGGCCAGGCCGCCAGCTGGCCGAGAAAGTGACGGCGGGCCATGGATCGAGCCTCCAGTTGGGCGCATCACGCCTGCGGCTCGCCACGTTTCTCCACCACGTAGGCGATTCGGGAGAGCCGTCGCTCGCTGGTGAGGCCGCGCGCCGACTCGAAGAACCGCTCCTTCAAGACGTCGAGCCCGTCACAGAAAGTGATTCATCGCGTCGATGCACAGCACCGCATCGAGCGACCCGCTCTCGAAGGGTTCACCCGCTCCGGCATGCGGCTACACGCCTTCGCAGAAAGCAGCGACACGGCGGTTGAAGGCCGACGCGTCGTCCCAGAACGCGGCGTGGCCGGCGTCCGCCATGACATCTACCTGCGCGTGGGGCAGCGCGGCCTTGTGTTCCTCGACCACGGCCGGTCGCACGACCGCGTCTCGGGCTCCGTGGGTGACCAACACCGGCTTTCGGAGCCTGGGCAGCAGATCGTCGTTGTCGACCGAGCGGGAGAACAGGGCCTGGCGAACGCAGGGCGGCACCGACGCGTTGGAACCCCAGCATGAGGTAGCGATCCTCGGCGGAGTGCTCGCACAGCTGCAACAGCGACACCAGCCACAGAGCACCGGCTGGTCGAGGCTCAGCGACCGGACCACCGCACTCCCGTCGTCGGCCCACAACCGCGACTGGTCGTAGCCATCACGGGGCTTGTCCGACAATCCATGATCCCGCATGTCCCGCCCGCGACGGTATAGGTGTGCATGGCGTGAACCGCCGGTCGATTGGTCAGTCTCATACCTCAGCCCGGTGTGCTCATCTTCAACCCGACGATCCCGGCGACGATGAGCGCCATCGACACCAGTCGCGGCAGGTCACGCGCTTCGCCGAGGAGCCACATCCCGGCCAGCGCGGTACCGACCGCACCAATTCCGGTCCAGACCGCGTACCCGGTACCGACCGGAACCGTCTTGAGCGCGAGCGCGAGCAGATAGAGACTCGCCACCATGGCTCCCGCGGTCACGACGCTCGCGGTCGGGTTCGTGAACCCGTTGGTGTACTTGAGCCCGATCGCCCAAACGACTTCGAACAAACCCGCCACGATGAGCAGGAGCCACGCGGAGCTCATGACAATTCCGAGGTGCTTGAGTCGACGCCACGGTAGGGCGGGGCCGCGGGGGTGTCAAGGCGATCTCTCATGGACGAATCACCCGATGGCCGGCCCCGTTCGAGCGTCGAAACTGCGGCGTCCAGATCCCTCGCTTTGACCAACACGTAGTCCGTATCGAATGTTGAGGTCGCGAAGATACTTAACCCGGCATCCGCCAGCGGGGCGGCGATAGCCGCTAGGATGCCGACGAGATTCAGGGGCAGTGGGCCGCGCACCCTCAGTGCCCGATAGTTTCTTTCGCAGCGCACATCCGACGGCACGACCGAGGCTACGGCGGTGATGGACAGTTCTTCGGGCGTGCGACTGACGGTGAGAAAGTCGCTCGAGCGCTCCGTCCATGCCGGCAATGCGGCCGAAGGATCGAGGCGGCAGATCGCGAGCGTGTCGGCCACCACCTCGAGCGGCAAGCGGGGGCGCTCCGGCTGGGTTTGCTGAGCGTGAGCCATCGGTATTGCGTTCCCAAGAAGGACCGTCAGCGAGAAGGCAAGTCGCCCGCGATCCCTATCAGTCCGGCGGTTTCAACCGGTAACCCACGCCCGGCTCCGTCAGGAGCAGCACAGGCCGCGCCGGATCGCGCTCCAGCTTATGCCGCAGCTGTGTCATGTAGACTCGCAGATAGTGGGTCTGGTCGGTCGAGTGCAGGCCCCACACCTCGCGCAGCAGCTGTCGGTGGGTGATGACCTTGCCCGCGTGGCGTGCGAGGTAGGCCAGCAGCTTGTACTCCGTGGGCGTGAGGTGGACCTCGGCGCCGTCCACCAGCACCAGCCGCCGCTCGAAGTCCACCGTGAGCGAGCCGGTCCGTACCACCGGTTCGGGCGTGCCGGCCGCCGCAAGACGCGCATGCCGCAGCGCTACCCGAACCCGGGCCAGTAGTTCACCCACGCCGAACGGCTTGGTGAGATAGTCATCGGCGCCGGCATCCAGGGCGGCGACCTTGTCATCCTCCCGCCCGCGGGCGGAGATCACGATGACCGGAACCTGGGTCCACTCCCGGAGTCGGCGGGTCACGTCGAGCCCATCGGCATCCGGCAGGCCCAGATCGAGCAGAATCACGTCGGGATTGTGCCCCGCGGTGTGAGCCAGTGCCTCGCGTGCGGTTGGGGCCTCGACGTACCGGTAGCCGTTCGCCTCCAGCGAGGTCTGGAGAAAGCGACGCATCTGGGGCTCGTCCTCCACCACCAGGACGAGCGCACCGTTCTCGCTCATGCGGTCTGATTATCGACTGCGGAGTCGGCGGGGGCGGCCCGCACCAAGGGCGGTGTCCCCCCGAGGGGAATCGTGAACCGGAACGCTGCTCCACCACCCGGACGGTTCACGACCCAGATGCGCCCGCCGTGGGCCTGAACGATGCCGCGGCAGATCGCGAGTCCAAGGCCACTGCCGCTCTTCGGGTCGGCGCTCGGCAGGCGGTGGAACTTGTCGAAGATCAGCTCCTCCTGTCCGCCGGGAATCCCCGGACCGCGATCGGCCACCTCCACCGTGACAGCCGACGGGCCAACGGTCGCACCGATCTCGATGCGGGTTCCG
>DASSUE010000409.1:0-5206 GCA_035707305.1 Gemmatimonadales bacterium | reverse complement strand
CCGCCGGGGTAGACGACTACGTCGCCATTGAGCGTCACCAGATTCCCGAGCAATCTGCCGTAGACGTTGGCATCGCCCTGGAGCACCAGAAGGTGCCCGCTGATCACCTGATCGGACCCGATCGTGAAATCGCCCAGCCGGGCGTGACCGTTCGGCACCGTGATCCGGGTGTCCGGCCCCGGCGCTGGAACAGCTTGCCGCACCGCGCGTTCCACTCGCTCGGATTGCGAGAGGTCCGAGAGATCCACTGTGGGCCCCTCAGGTCCAGCCGTCTGGATGGCCTGCGGCTTGGGCTTCGGCTCTTGCGCGATCTGCTGGATGTACCCGCGCACGGCTTCGACGATCTCGTCGGGGCTGATGCCGCCGCCGGCCGCATGCGCCGGCCGAGCGATCAACCCGACGAGTAGCAGCGCGAGGACGCTGGAGCGGTTACCAGTTGGCATGGGCCACCCGCTGCGTCGGCGCCGGCGCCGTGAGGAGCCGGCGGAGAGCCAGTACTCCGGTCACGTACACCATGGTACCAAGGGCCGAGGCGAGAGCAAGGCGGCCGGGCTCGTCGAGCAGCCCGCGGAATCCCGCGAACCAGGGTTGCTCCATGAGCGTGAGCGCCGCACCCCGAACACCTACCCACGCCCACTGCCCGGCTTCCGTCAGAAGCCAGCCGCCGAACGCGAGCATCGTGTCGCGATTGGCGAGCGTCCAGATGATGCTGGTGGCCATGGACCCGAGAAGGAGCAGGGCGAGGCAAGCCGCGAGCGCGACGGATCTGGGGGTCGCAAACAGGCGGCGGCGAGCGGTGCGGAAGGAGCGAATGGCGAAGGGATCCGGCACGCGGACCGAGGCCATGACCCGGTCGCTGAACTTCGCGCTCGGCTCGAACAACGGCAGCGCTGCGAGGCGTTCATCGAGCCACTGGTCGAACTCGTCGGGAGGGAGGGACGATTCGTGCGAGCCGGTCATAAGTGAGCCCCTTTACGATGGGTGGGGAGGGAAGGTTTCATGGCCGGAGGTGCGACAGCTCACGTCGCAACTCGTTGCGTGCGCGGTGGATGTAGGTCTTCACCGTGCCCAGCGGAAGTCCCAGGATCTCGGCGATCTCCTCGTATGCCCGCCCCTCGACGTGGCGCAGCAGGATACAGGAGCGGTATTCGGGGCGAAGCTTCGCGATCGCCGCCTCGATCTCCCCGCCGAGCTCACGCGCCTCTACCTCGTCGAGCGGCGATTCCTGGCGGTCGCCGATCTGCAGCGCGGTGGCCTCGATCGCCTCGGGCGTTTCGGCGTGCGGTGATCCTTCCAACGAGAGCGTATCCAGCTCCCGCCGTCGAAGGTGATCGATGGCGGCATTGTTGGCGATCTTGAAGATCCAGGAGGAGAACTTGTACTCGGGGCGATACGACTCGATGGCGTTCAGGGCTTTGACGAACGTTTCCTGGGCCAAATCCTCCGCCAGCTCCCGGTCCCGCACCATGCGGTAGAGCAGCGAAAAGAGCGGCCGCTCGTACCGCCGCACCAGCTCGCGGTATGCAGCTTCTTCACCGCCGCGGGCGAGCGCGACGATCTCCTGATCGGTTCGGGCGGCCAGCTCGGGCCTACGCACCGCGGCGACTCGCGCTTGCGGAGCGGTCGGGACGAGCGGTACATTGAGCGCCTATGTTAGCCTCGGATCAGAAGTTACCCGTTTCCGGCGGAGCGGCGAAACGCGCCTACGTCCGGGCGATGTTCACCGCGATCGCCCCTACGTACGACCGGTTGAACCGGATCCTGAGCTTTCGGCTCGACCTCCACTGGCGCAGGCGGGCCGTCGCACAGCTTGGGTGGGAACGGGTGCCGGACGGAATCTATCTCGACCTTTGCGCAGGAACGCTCGACTTCGCTGCTGCGCTCGCTCGTCGGCCGGGGTTTCGCGGTCGGGTGGTCGGCGCCGATTTCGTACGGCCGATGCTCGAGCTGGGCCGGGGAAAGGCCCGCGGTCTCGAACCCGTGACGGCGGACGCCCTGGAGCTACCGTTCGCCGCCGCTGCATTCGATGGAGCAATGATCGGCTGGGGCATCAGAAACCTCGCTGATCTCGATGCAGGGCTCACCGAGCTGGCGCGCGTCCTGAAACCGGGAGCGCGGGTGGTGATCATCGATATGGCGACGCCTCACCCGCAACCGCTGCGCGGGCTGTATCTGTTTTACTTCGAGCGGGTGCTGCCGCGGATCGGGCGGTTGGTCTCCGGGCACGCGAGCGCCTACGAGTGGTTGCCGGAGTCCACTCGTGCGTTTCCGGCGCCCGAAGAGCTGGCGCGCCGCATCGCAGCGGCCGGATTCACGACCGTAGGCTACACGCCGTTGATGGGGGGCATCACCGTGCTGCTGGTCGGCACGCGCCAACCCACCGGCCCTGCGGCCATTCCGTCGGCCGCGCCCCTGGAACGGAGCCCGGATGGCCATTGACAGCTTGAGCGAATTCGTGCGCGGGATCGAGAAGCTGGGCGAGCTGGTGCGCGTCACCCATCCGGCCAAGGCCAAGCTCGAGATCGCCGAGATCGCGGACCGCTGCATGAAGAGCCCCGGCGGCGGGCCGGCCCTCCTGTTCGAACATGTGCTGCTCGACGGTGGGGAACGAAGTGCGTATCCCGTAGCGATCAATCTGTACGGTTCCATGCGCCGGATCTGCCTGGCGCTGGGCGTGGAGCGGCTCGACGACATCGGTGGACGCATCACCGAGTTGCTCGAGATGAAGGTGCCGGAAGGTCTGCTGGGCAAGCTGTCCATGCTTCCGCGGCTCGCCGAAGTCGCGAAGTTCCCGCCCCGGGTGCGGAGCGGCAGGGCTGCGTGCCAGCACCGCGTGATCGAGGGCGCCGACGTGGATCTGTCCGTCATCCCCTTTCTGACGACCTGGCCCGAGGACGGTGGTCCCTATATCACCCTGCCGATGGTGATCACCACGGATCCGATCCGCGGCATCCGGAACGTGGGGATGTACCGGGTCCAGGTGCTGGGGCGGAATACGCTCGCGATGCACTGGCAGCGCCACAAGGTCGGCGCCGCCCATTGGCGTGAGATGGCGGCCAGGGGCGAACGGATGCCGGTGGTGATCGCACTGGGCGGCGATCCCGCGAGCATCTATTCGGCGAGCGCGCCGCTGCCTCCCACCATCGACGAGTTCATTTTCGCGGGATTTCTACGACGGGCACCGGTCGAGCTGGCCAAGGCGACAACCTGCGAGCTCGAGCTGCCGGCCGAAGCCGATCTCGTCATCGAGGGATACATCGACCCCGCGGAGGAACTGGTGCTGGAAGGTCCGTTCGGCGACCACACCGGCTTCTACTCGCTGGCCGACTACTACCCCAAGGTGCACGTCACCGCGATCACCATGCGGCGGGATCCCATCTATCCGGCCACGCTGGTCGGCCGGCCACCGATGGAGGACTACTACCTCGGCCATGCCACCGAGCGGATCTTCCTTCCGTTGCTTCGCCTCACCGTTCCCGAGATCGTGGACTATCACATGCCTGCTCCGGGCATCTTCCACAACCTCGTGTTCGTCAGCATCGACAAGCAGTATCCGGGTCAGGCCTGGAAAGTGATGAACGGGCTGTGGGGGCAAGGGCTCATGTCCCTCGCGAAGGTCATCGTCGTGGTCGACAAGCAGGTGAACGTGCAGGATCCCGACGAGGCGTGGTGGGTTGCGCTCAACAACATCGATCCCGAGCGCGACGTCCGGTTCACGATGGGCCCGGTCGATGTGCTCGACCACGCCAGCCGCGGGTTCACGTACGGCAGCAAGATGGGAATCGATGCCACGCGGAAGTGGAAGGAAGAGGGCTTCGACCGGGAATGGCCCGCCCCGATCGTAATGGATACCGCGACCAAGCAGAGGGTGCACGACATCTGGCCCCAGCTCGGGATCAGGCTGCAGCGGAGCGGCGAGCGGTGACCCGCGAGCTCATGGCCCGTGAGGGTCAGACGTTCGCCGGCGAATCGTTGCTCGCGCGGTACGCCAGCTTCGTCAAGCTCCCACACACGCTGTTTGCCCTTCCCTTCGCGTTGGTCGGAGTATTGGCGGCGTCGATGCACACCCCGGTGACGGCGCGCGTCGTGCTCCTCGTCGTGGTCGCGTTCTCGAGCGCGCGCTGGGCGGCGATGGGCTTCAATCGAATCGCTGACCGGGCATACGACGCCCGTAATCCACGCACCCAGAACCGCGAGCTGCCCCGCGGCGCGCTGACACTTCGCCAGGCATGGGGGTCGGTGCTAATCGCTGCGGGACTCTTCGTCGGCGCCGCAGCGTTGCTCAATCCACTCTGCCTCGCCCTGAGTCCGCTGGCGCTCGCCTGGATCATGACCTACAGCTTCGCCAAGCGCTTCACCTGGTGGCCTCACCTCTGGCTCGGCCTCAGCCTGGCGATCGCGCCGGTCGGGGGATGGCTGGCGGTCACCGGGTACTGGAGCGAGCCGTGGTGGCTGCTGGTCGCGATCACGGTGGCGGTAGCGACCTGGGTCGCGGGATTCGACATCTTCTATGCGCTCCCCGACGAGCCATTCGACCGGAGCGAGGGTCTGCGGAGCGCGGTGGTGCGTCTGGGAGAGCAGCGCGGCATCCTGCTCGCGAAGGCGCTCCATGGAATCACAATCCCGATGCTCGCCCTGTTCGGCTGGGGGGCCGGGTTCGGCCTCCTGTATTTCGCCGGCCTCGCGGCCGCAGCGGGTATTCTGATCTATGAGCACCGATTGGTGCGGCCCGGCGACCTCTCTCGCCTCGACGCGGCGTTCTTCACGATGAACGGCGTGATGAGCGTGACGGTCTTTTTGTTCGCGTTGGCGGATCGGTTGTTATGAGCGAGAAGGGGCGAGAAGGGGCGAGACGGGGCGAGAAGGGGGGAAAAGGGAGAACGCGCGACCAGCATTCCCATCCTGGTAAGCCGCTCTCGCCTGTTCCCGCCCGGTCTCGTCCGTTCCCGCCCGCTCCGCCGAAGCATCCCCGCCGCTCGCCCACGCCCAACCGGAGGGGGCGTTGAACCGGCTGCCGGTAGTCCTCGCGGTCACTGGTGCATCCGGAGCATGCTACGGGGTGCGTTTGCTCGACGTGCTGGCCCGGAACGCCGTTCCCGTATGGCTCATCGTCACCAGTCACGGCCAGCGGCTGCTCGAGGCTGAGTGCGACATCGCTTCGATCGACGACCTCAGAGCCGCGACCGGCGGAGACTGGGCCAGCGTG
>DASSUE010000408.1:0-9247 GCA_035707305.1 Gemmatimonadales bacterium | reverse complement strand
CACGGCGAGCCGGGTGCATGGCTACTACGACCGCGACGTCGCCGGCATGCCTTGCTTCGCCGATATCTGGACCCGGTTCCGCGAGTTCGTGCAGCAGGATCCATTGGTGGCCCACAACGGCACCCGGTTCGACGTCCCGGTGCTCCGCCGCTGCGCCGCCGGGCTGGAAGGCGTGGACCAGCTGGTCTTCTTCGACACCTTTCCGCTGGCCAAGCTGGTGGTAGAAGGAAGCGCCAGCCTGGCCAACCTGGCGAAACGGTTCGGCGTGGAGGCGCGGCGATCGCACCATGCGCTGGATGACGCGAGCACGCTGGTCGCCGTGCTTCATCATCTCTCGCTGCTGCGTCTTCGCCGGGCGCGTACCGCCGCCGTGAGCCAGGCGTTGGGCCACCTCGGTCTGGCGCTCGCGCTCGACCGGCGGGCCGCGGGCAACGCCGAGGCACGGCTCCTCTTGGAGCTCGCGCTTCCGGCCGCGGTGGGGCGCTACGGCAACTGTCTCGAATGCTACGAGTCCGAGCGGGCTGCCGCGGGTGGTCCGGCCGATACACCGCCGCTCGCCGAGCTGATCGAACAGCTCGGCGGGCAGTCGTTGGTAGACCGGATCCGGGCGCAGCGATCGCCGGCGCAACGCTATCCCGCATCGGTGGCGCGTCTCGAAGCGCTGGTGGCCGGCGGGATGGCGGCCGGCCCGTGCCTCGATGCGCAGATCTCGCGCATGCTGGAGCTCGTGGCCCTGTCGAGCAGCGACGGCGTGGAGCGTGATCTCCACCGGCTGAGCCTGCTCACGCTGCATTCGACCAAGGGTCTCGAGTTCTCGCGCGTGTACATCGTCGGGGTCGAAGACAACGAGCTTCCCGGCTGGCAAGCCATCCGCGATGGACGGGAAGACGAGATCCGGGAAGCGCGCCGGTTGCTTTACGTCGGGATGACCCGGACCAAGGACCGCCTGGTGCTGACCCGCGTGCGGCAGCGCCAAGGCAACTCCGGCGGGGGCGAGATGTTTCTGCGGGAAATGGGAGTGGCGGTGGGCAGCGAGCTCGCGCAGCGCGGTTGAGTACGAGTCGTACTGGTACCCGTCCCGCTTTGCTAGTACTGTTCGATCAACAGCCTCGAGATCCGCTCCAGCGCACGCGCGCCCACGCCGCGCGCGCGAAACGTCTCCAGCTCGATCTCTTTGGAGCACTCGAAGTCTGTCAGGATCCCGGTCTCGACGTCGGCGGCGAATTGCGGGTCGCTGATCCCGATGATGTTCTCCTCGTTCAGCTTCACCGAGCGCCGGTCCATGTTGGCGGAGCCCACCAAGGTCCACAGCCCGTCGGCCACGACGGTCTTGGCGTGCATCATCCCCGGCTGATATTCGAAGATCCGGACCCCGGCCTCGAGCAGCTCCTCGTAGTGACTGCGACCGGCCATCCGCACCGGCTTTGCATCGGTCGCGGGGCCGGGAACCAGCAGCCGCACGTCGACACCCGCACGCGCACGCTCGGCGATGGCATCGCGGAGCCGGCGCTCGGGCACGAAGTACGAGCTTGAGATCCAGAGCCGTTTCTTCGCGCAGGTGAACGAGAGCCAGAGCAACACCCGGATGGGCTGCGCCATGTCCGCCGGCGAGCTGACCAGCGCGATGGCGCACGGCTCGTGCGGCACGTTCTTGGTGTCCGGCGCATCGCCGGGCATCGGCGGGAAGAACGGTTCTCCGGTGAGAATCTCACCAGTGCGGTAGACCCAGTTCTCGCCGAACGCGGTCTGCACCCCGTGCGCCAGCGCTCCGGTGAGCCGGGTCATGGAGTCGCGCCACTCTTCCTTGCTCCTTGCGTCCCCGTCCCACTTGTCGGCTACGGCGGCTCCGCCGGTGAAGGCCACCCTTCCGTCGACCACGATCGCTCGCCGGTGGTCGCGTTTGAATGCCCGCACCAGGCTGTGGGGCCGGATCGGGCGGAAGAATTGCAGCTTCACACCAGCTTTCCGGAGCCGCGCCTCCTCGTCCCTGCCGAAGCGCCAGGAGCCGAATCCGTCGAGCATTACCCGGACGTCCACACCGGCCTTCGCGCGATCCTCGAATGCATCGACGAACTGCTTGCCGATCCGGTCGGTGTTGAAGATGTAGACTTGGAAGTTGACCGATCGCCTCGCACGCCGAATGGCGTCGAGTATCGCAGGGAAGAACCGGCAGCCGTTTTGGAGAATGTCGGCGCTCCCGCCGCGCAGGATCGGCACGTTGAGAAACCGGGAGACCGCGTCCATGAACGCCTCGCTGCCGGCGGCGTCCTTGCATTCGCAGGTGAGCGGCGGGCGGTGGAAGTCAGGCAGGAACAGCGCCACGAATGCGGCCACGGTGGCGAGCACGCCCGTGGCGAGCATCGTCCAGGCCCACCACGGCAGCTCGTTCATCGAGCCTCGGCCGCGGCGGCCGGCACCAGCGACAGGCGAGCCAGCAGCGGGTGATGATCCGAACCGAACACGTACGGTCCGCGGTCCTGCGGTTCCTCGTCCACCCGCTCGATCTCCAGCGCCGCGATCATGGCGTCCGGATCTCTCACCAGCATCCAGTCGAGCAGGAGCCGCGGCAGGCGGTGATAGGTGTGCGGCCACGCGGGCGGCCGTTCCGGCACGCCGTGGCGGAATCCCCCATCCATGAACACCCGGTACGCCCGTTCCCGCCGGCCCCGCGCGAGGTTGAGATCGGCGCCTAGGATCACCGGTGTGCGGTCGCGGTCCAGCTGCTTGAGAACCTCCTCGGCCTGCACGCCGCGACCGAGGACGCCCAGGAGATCGCGCGCGCTTCCACCCCGCGGATCCAGGTGGGCGCTGCACACGCGGATCGCCCGCCCGTCGGGTAGCCGGAGCGTGGTGGCGATGGCGACCCGCCGCTGGTAGGAGAACGGCAGCTCCCACGCAAAGGTCTGCTCGAGCGGAAGCGACGACAGGATCGCATTGCCGCGATCGCTTCGATGCACGCCGTTACGCATCGACGGCACGAAGCGGAGGTGCAGTCCCAGGTCGCGGGCGACGGCGGTGATGTCGAGCTCGGGAAAGGCGCGCTGGGAGAAGTCGTTCGCCGCGTACGCCGTAGCTTCGCGCGGCACCGTCTCGTCGCTGCGGAAGGCTTCCTGCGCCAGGATGACGATCGGGAGGTCGTAGGTCTCCCTGATGCGCGCGACCAGCTGATCCAGCCGGCCTCGACCGATCCAGACGTTCCAGGCCAGGACCAGCAATGCGTCGCCGCTCCAGCCCGCGGCGGGGCTGGTGTCAGACGCGTCGATGGCGAGCGGGGCGCCGACCGCGCTCCGCCAGCCGGCAAGCCGCTGATCGGCCCGAAGCGTCAGGTCGAACGGCGGTGATGACGGTGCGTTCACGCCTCAACATGCCGCCCACCAGCTCAAGGGGCCGTAAGCGCCGTCACGACCCCGGCGAGCGCGGCCGCATCCGGCACGCTGCCCTGGGCCAGCCTGGGTGATCCGCCGCCGCGCCCGCCGGCCGCGCTCAGCGCCGCCTTGAGCCTCGCTCCCGCATCGACCCCGCTGTCGGCGGAGGCCGCCAGGAGGACGGAGGGCGGCGAGGCGACCAGCACCACCAGCACGGCGCGGGGCAGGGCGGTGAACGCCTGCGCCAGCACCCGCGCCGGTTCAAGCGCGGACGCATCTCGAACCACTGCGCGTCGAAGGCCCGCGGCGTCAGGCGCGGTCGCCTGGTACATCTCCCGAGCCCGGTAGCCGGCCAGGCTCTCCACGGCCTCCCGGCGAGCCGCCGCCGCGGCTTTGAGCTCGGCACGCTGCGATTCGAGGATACCGGGCAAGTCCTCCGGAGCGGCCGAGCTCTGGGCTGAGAGCCGCGCGAGGAGCTGGCGATCGGCGCGGGCCGCTCCGATGGCCCGCATGCCGCACACGAACTCGAGCCGGACGCTCTTGCGCACCCGCTCCGCTCCGCGGAGCAGCACCGGGCCGATCTCGGCGGTGTTCCGAACGTGAGTGCCGCCGCACGCGCTCCGGTCCAGGCCCCGGATCCCCACGATGCGGATCACACCCTCGCGATCGGTCGGCTTCCGGAGCCCGCCCGCGGTCGAAGCATCCTCGAAGGTGACGTCGACCGGCCGCTGTTCCCATACCGCGGCATTGACGCGGGCTTCCGCGCCGGTCACCTGCGCCGGGTCGATGGCCGGCGTGTCGAGATCGATCGTCGAAGTGGCCGGCCCGAAGTGCACGCTCACGGTGCCGAAGCCGAACAGATCGGCCACCACCGCGGAAAGCAGATGCTGGCCGGTGTGCTGCTGCATGTGATCAAACCGGCGCGCCCAGTCGAGCTCGCCAGTCACTGTCTCCGACGCCAGGGGTTCGGCCAGCACGTGCGCGATCCGGTTCCCCTCGTCCACCACATCCACCACCGACACGTCGTCCAACCGGCCGAGGTCGTGCGGCTGCCCGCCGGACGTGGGATAGAAGGCGGTGCGGTCGAGATAGATCCGGCGACCATCGTCATGACGGTCCACCACGGTGCCGTCGAACCGTGCGAGATAGGCGTCGGTGTAGTAGAGCCGCTCCGTCAACGCTTGAGCCATCCCTGGCGCCGGAACCAGATCCCGATCCCGAGCGCCACCAGCATGCAGAGCAGCAACGCCGCCGGGTAGCCCCAGGGCTGCTCCAGCTCCGGCATGTGCCTGAAGTTCATGCCGTAGATACCGACGATGAACGTGAGCGGCAGGAAGAAGGCGCTCACCACCGTCAGCATGCGCATGGTCTGGTTGGTGCGGTGGGATGCGAGCCCCAGCTGCAGGTTGAGCAGCGTGTCGAGCTCCTCCAGCAGCTCGTCGGACCAGGTGAACATCGCGTCGAGGTTCTCGCGCAGGTCCTGCACGACGATGCCGTTCGAGTCGGCCGGCGTGGGAATCCGCACGAACGCGTTGATGGTGTGGGCGAGCATCCGTTTCACCACGCCGACCCGCCGTTTCACCACCAGGATTTCTCGCAGGACCGGGACCAGATCGCGCTGATGGAACAGCGTGCGCTCGAACTGCTCCAGCTCGCGTTCCGCGGCGTCGAGCGGCGCCTCGTACGAGTTGACTGCGGCATTCACGATGTCGGCGAACAGCCGGGTCTTGATCGCGGCGCCGTCGGTAGCCGGGCGGCCGGCGTACTCGTCGCGCAGCCGGGCCAGGAACGGCTGATCCTTCCGGTGGACCGTGATCAGGTAGTCGGGGCCGACGAAGATGGCCACCTTGCGAGTCAGGGCCTGCACGCTGGCCGCATGGGGGGAGCACAGCTCGTCGTACGCGCGGACGATGACGAACTGTGCGTCGCCCGCGCGCTCGAACTTGGGCAGGTGATCCGGCTCGAGGCTGTCCTGCACCATGAGCGGATGCAGGTGATAGCGGGAGGCGACGTCGGCCAGCTCAGCCGGCGCCGGCCCGGTCACATCCAGCCAGTGGAACGGCGGCTGCTCGGTCTGGAAGACGATCTGCTCGCTCACGGGGGCGTAAGGTGCCGCGCCCGGCCAATGACGCGCAAGCGTGCGCGTACCAGACTCGGAACGGTCGCGCGAACGTGCCTTCGCCCAGCACGAGGACGAGTCCCACGAGCACGAGCGGAGCGGCCGCCAGCGCGCGGGGCGGAATCGTCTCGCCGCCGAGCCAGGCGCCGAGCGCCAGCGCGACGAGCGGATTCACGTACGCGTGGGTCGACGCCCGGCTGGGGGATACGGTACGCGCGAGCCACGCGAAGCAGGTAAACGCCAGGATAGACCCGAAGACCACCAAGTAGGCATAGGCGGCAGCTGATGCAGCGCTGACCCGATTCAGCGTGAACTCCAGAGCCTCACCGCTCACGCCCCCCACTGAGAGCGCGATCGCCCCACCGGTGAGCATCGTCATGGCCGACGACATCGCCGGATCGGCCGGAAGCGCGGCGCGCCGCAGGGCCACCATCCCGAGCGCGGATGCCATCGATGCCACCGCGACCGCTACGAGACGGGCGCCGCCGGTGAACGCGATCGCGTCGGTTCCCAGCAGGACCACGACGCCCGCGAACCCGACTAGGAGGCCGACGACTTTGACCCGAGTCAGCGGCTTGCCACCGGGCGCGAGCCGCTCGAACAGCGCGACCCACAGCGGAATCCCCGCGGCCACGAGCGCCGCCTGCGCTGAGGGGACCCACTGCTCGGCCCACACGACCAGTCCGTTGCCCAGTGGTACGAACAAACCGCCGACGAAGAGTGCGGCACGCCAGGCGCGGGCATCCGGCGCTGCCACACCGCGGACGCGGGCCCAGGCATAGAGCGCCAGTCCGGCCAGCACGAAGCGGCTCCCCGCCATCAGGAACGGCGGGAGTGTCTCGACCGCGTAGCGGATCGCGAGGTAGGTGGAGCCCCAGACGACGTAGACGACGGCGAACGCGGCGACCACGCGGGACGTGGTCCGAGCGCTCACAAGCGAAGCACCATGCGGATGTTCGCTCGCCTGTAGGGCACATCGCCCAGCGGCGCTTCGACGAAGCCGAGCGCGTGATACAGCCCCAGCGCGGCGTCGAGCGACCGGTGCGACAGCAGCTCGACCCCGTGGGCGCCGCGTTCGCGGGCCAGCGCGACGAGGGCCAGGCAGATGGCGCGTCCGATACCTCGGCCCCGGGCCCGCTCGGTCACGGCCATCTTGGCGAGCTCGAACTCATGAGGACCCGTGGGGATCAGCGCACCTGTGCCTACCGGTACGTCCCCGTCGAGCGCTACCACGATCGCGCCGCCGGGCGCCAGAATCTGACCTTCCGGGTCGTCGAGCACCCGGCGATCCTCATCCTCGACCTCGAAATACGCCGCGATCCACTCGAGGTTGAGCTCGCGGAAGGCGGCGCGGTGCATCGGGGCGTAGGGCACGACCCGGGTCCGCTCAGGAGTAGCGGGCATGACGCAACCTAGCGGGAACCCCGTCACCATAACAGTTTCAACGGATGACGACTGTTACCGGAACAGTCTCCCGGCGCGGACCCGCCCGCCGGCGGGACCAGGTGTTGTACCAGCGCTTGGCGGACGAGCTCGCCGGGTTGATCGACCGACGGGCGTTGCGGCCCGGCGACCGGCTCCCATCGGTTCGGGGGTACAGTCGTCAGAAGCGGGTGAGCCTTGCCACCGTGCTGCGTACCTACCAGGTGCTCGAGGACCGGGGATACGTCGAGGTCCGACCCCAGTCGGGCCACTATGTGCGTGGGGCGCCTGCGCTTCCACCCTCCCCTTCGGTGCAGCGGATGTTGCCGGTGCGGGCGGAGGTGAAGCTCGCCGACCTGATCTGGGAGCTGCTGGCCCACGTCAACGACGCCGGGCTCGCGCCGTTCGGCGTCGCTACCGCTGCGCCGGAGAACTATCCCGCGCGTCGTCTCGGGCTCCTGGTGGCTCGGGCGGCTCGTGACGCCGACTGGACCGGCGTGGCGTACGGGCATCCGGCCGGGCATGAGGCGCTGCTCCACCAGCTCGTCCGGCGGGCCGTCGTCATCGGGGTTCCGATCAGCCCGGACGAGCTAGTGATCACCAACGGCTGCACTGAGGCGATTCAGCTCGCGCTTCGGGCGCTGGCGCGCCCCGGGGACGCGGTGCTGATGGAATCACCGGGCTACTACGGCTTCCTGGAGCTCGCCGAGTCGCTCGGTCTGGTCGTTGTGGAGGTCGAGACCGATCCCGAGACCGGTGTGCGTCTGGACGCGCTCGAGGCGGCGGTCCGCCGCACCAAGCCTCGGGTATTCCTCACCAGCCCCAACTTCCAGAATCCGCTCGGATTCGAGGTACCGGTGGACCGCAAGCGGGAAACGGTGGCGCTGCTGGCCCGCCATCGGGTCGCGGTCGTGGAAGACGACCTGTATGCCGATCTCCACTTTGGTGACACCCGGCCGCTTCCACTCAAGGCGTTCGACACCACCGGGGACGTGGTGCTTTGCTCGTCATTCTCCAAGACGATCGCGCCCGGATTCCGGGTCGGGTTCGTGGCCGCGGGTCGTCATGCCGCATCGATTCGAAAGCTCAAAATCGCGAGCTCGATCCATACCAATACGGTGGCGCAGCTTGCGATCGCGGAGTTCCTGCGGGGCGGGGGAGCGGAGCATCATCTGCGTCGGCTGAGGCTCAAATTCCGGACGCAGGTGTCGGACTACGCGCAGGCGGTCGCCCGGCTCTTTCCGGCGGGGACACGCGTGTCTCGCCCCCGTGGGGGGCATTTGTTGTGGGTCGAGTTGGCCGCTGGCGCGGACACCCTCGAGCTGTCTCGCCGGGCGCTGGCGCAGCGCATCGGGATCGTGCCGGGACGGCTCTTCTCCGCCGGTGGTCGCCACGCGAACTGTTTCCGGCTCAACTGTGGCTGGCCCCTTCGCGGCCGGCTGGAGGCGGCACTCGCCACCCTCGGGCGCTTGGCCGCAGACTAAGCGCTTAGAGCCGCGCCACTTTCAGCCGGTTGTGCAGCTCACCGACTCCGGCTACCCCGCGCGCGATCTCCTCGGCCAGCCACTTACCCTCGCGGGTATCCACCCGGCCGGTCAGCGTCACGTCGCCATCTTCGACCACGATCTCGATCTCGGTCGCGTCCATATCGTGGTTCGTCGTCAGATGGTCGTGGATGTCTTCCCAGATCGCCTCGTCCGGCCGTTGATCCGCGGCTCCGCTTGCCCGCGGGTTCTGCTGCGTCTCAGTTTTTCGGGTCATCGCTCCGGTGCCCGCAGGGGTTGGACCAGAAGCCGGCGCCGTGTTTCACCGGGTGCGGCCGGGCGGTGACGCGGGTACATCACCGCCGGTACGCACACCTATATCGCACTTCGGCTTCAGAAGGAAAAGCCCCCGTTCTCCCTATTCCTCCAACAGGACCCTTCGAATGATCCCCTTCTCCAGAGCAGCGCCGTCGCGGACCCGCCCATCCTCCTCCAGCCGATCCCAGCCCGCGTTCGCGATGTAGTAGACCCAGCCGTCCACCGCGACACCGTGGGTCGGCTCCGACAGGGTGGGCGTGCCCGCTTCGATGACCGCCCAGCTCTCGATGGCGGAGTGTTCCCGGTCGAGGCGAAGGTGGAGCACGCGCGGCGGGCGGATCCCGTTCTGCACCGCTACCAGATCGCGCCCGGTGAGCACCAATCCGTCGATACCGGATGCCGCGAGGTCGCGCGGCTGAGGCAACCAGGTCACGGCACCGGTGGCGAGGTCTACCTGCGCGATCCCGCGTGCATAGTCGGCCACTAGCGGGCGTTTTCCATCGGGTGGAAACGCGATGCCCTGGGGCGACACCAGCACG
>DASSUE010000407.1:0-13160 GCA_035707305.1 Gemmatimonadales bacterium | reverse complement strand
GCGAATGGGCGAGAACGTTCTCGCCCATTCTCGTCGAGCAATGAAGGCCGCCGTGATCGGCGCCGCCGGTTACGCCGGCGGCGAGCTTCTGCGGCTGCTCATCGGCCACCCCGATGTCGCCGAGTGGGTCGCGACCAGCCGGAGCCAGGCGCACAAGCCCATTGCGCAGACCCACCCCGCGCTCGCGATGCTCACCGATGCGCGGTTCGCCGCTTCATCGCCCGCCGATGCCGCCCGCGGCCGGGACGTGGTGTTCCTCTGCCTAGAGCACGGCGAGTCGTCGCGCATCGCCCGCGAGGTGCTCGACGTCAAGCCGGGCCTGGTGGTCGATCTTGCGCCTGACTTCAGGGTTTCCGACCGCTCCCTGTATGAGCACTACTACGGCCCTCACGCGTCCCCCGGGTTGCTGCCCAGCTTCGTCTATGGGCTGGCCGACATCCTGGGTGAGCGGCTGCGTGGCGCCCGCGCCATCGCGACGCCGGGCTGTTTTGCCACCGCGGCCCAGCTCGCGTTGTATCCCATCTCGCGCACGGTCCTGGCGGCGCCGCCGACGCTGTTCGCCGTCACGGGCTCGAGCGGCGCCGGCGCCCAGCCCCGCGCGACGACGCACCACCCCATGCGAGCCCACAATTTGTTCGCGTACTCCGTTCTCGCCCACCGTCATGAGGCCGAGATCTTGCCCCGCTGGCGGGAGTGGACCGGGATCGAGAATGCGGTTGTCCGGCTCATGACGCATTCGGGACCGTTTGTTCGCGGCATCTATCTCACGGGGCATGCGTGGTTCGGAGCGGGGGGAGCGGGAGGTGGAGGCGTCGCGGATTGGTTCTGCCGAGCGTATGCCGGCCGGCCGTTCGTGCGCCTGCTCAGCCAGCCGCCGGAACTCACGCACGCTGTCGGGACCAACTTTGCGCTGGTGCATGTCGCGGAGGGAGCGGACGGCCGTGAGGCGCAGATCATGGTTGCGATCGACAACCTGGTGAAGGGCGCCAGCGGGCAGGCGATTCAGGCGACGAACCTGGCACTGGGGCTCCCGGAGACCGCCGGTCTCCTGGGCGGAGGGATGTATCCGTGTTGACGGATAACCGCATCCGGCCATCGGACTATCTGATCCCCGTCTATGCGCAGATGCCGATTCGTCCGGTGTCGGGTCACGGGTCGTGGCTGGTGGACATCCAGGGCCAGAAATGGCTGGATGCTTACGGCGGTCACGCCGTAGCCTCCACCGGCCACAGTCATCCGATGGTCGTGAAGGCCATCGCCGAACAGGCGGCGTCGCTGCTGTTCTACTCCACGGCTGTCCCGCACCCGATGCGGGAGCAGCTCGCCGAGCGCCTCGCTGCGCTCTGCCCCGATGGACTCGAACGCCTTTTCTTCTGCAATTCCGGGGCGGAAGCGAACGAAAACGCACTCGGCCTCGCCCGCCGCCACACCGGCCGGCAGGCCATCGTGTCGCTTCGGGGCGGCTGGCACGGTCGCACGGCCGCGACCCTCGCGGTGACCGACGGCGCCCGCTATGAAGAGGGCGCCCGCCGCGCCGGGGTGCCGCTGTCGCGGAAGGTGCCGCCCGACGACGTCGCCGCGCTGGACGCGGCCGTGGACGACACCATCGCCGCGATCATCATGGAACCGGTGCAGGGCCTCGCCGGCGCCCGCGACCTCGATCCCGATTTCGTCGCGGCGGCGCGGCGGATCGCGCGAGAGCGCGGGGCGCTCCTCATCTTCGACGAGATCCAATGCGGGGTCGGGCGGTGCGGCGCGTTCACCGCGGCCGAAGCCTACGGCGTGGTCCCCGATCTGCTCACCATGGCCAAGGGTCTTGCGTCCGGGCTGCCCATCGGCGCCGTGGTGACCACCTCCGCTATCGGCGAGCGCCTCGCCCTGGGCGATCTGGGCAGCACTTTTGGCGGCGGTCCAGTTCCCTGCGCGGCCGCGCTCGCAACGCTCGCCGTCATCGAGGAGGAAGGACTCGTTCAGAACGCGATCGAGGTCGGTGCGCTGATTCGCCGCGGTGCCCTGGCACTCGGGGTTCCGCGCGTGAGCGGTCGCGGGCTGTTGCTCGGGCTCCATCTCGGCCGCCCGGCGGGTCCGGTCCAGCGGAGTCTGTTCGTGCGGCGGGTGTTGACCGGGACGGCCAGCGACCCCGAGGTGCTTCGGCTTATGCCCCCGCTCACCTTCAGCCGCGCGGAGGCAGATCGACTGCTCGAAGCGCTGGGCGAGGTGCTCGAGTGACCAAGCGCGATTTCCTCGCCATGGAGGATTGGACCCCGGACCAGATCGACCAGCTCCTGGATCTGGCGGCGCGGATCAAGCGTGGAGAGGTGACCGGCGGGCTGGAGCGGAAGGTCCTGGCCATGGTGTTCATGGATCCGAGCCTGCGAACCCGCACCAGCTTCGAGGCCGCGATGTTCCTCCACGGCGGCCATGCGGTGGTTCTGGAGCCGGGCAAGGGGAGCTGGAGCCTCGAGACCGAGCCGGGTGCCGTGATGGACGGCAACACCGTCGAGCACATCGTGGATGCGGCCCGGGTGCTGGGCCGCTACGCCGACGCGGTTGCGGTGCGTGCGTTTCCCCGTGGCGCCGACTGGGCGGCAGCGCGCCGGGACGACGTGATCCACGACTTTGCGAAGCACTGCGAGAAGCCGGTCATCAACCTCGAGTCGGCGCGGCGCCACCCCTGCCAGGGGTTGGCCGATGCCATGACGCTCCGGGAGAAGCTGGGCACCACCGAGGGAAAGCGGTTCGTGCTCGCGTGGGCGTGGCATCCCAAACCGCTTCCCACGGCGGTTCCCGCCAGCGCGGCCATTGCGGCCGCGGCGCTCGGAATGGAGATCGTCATCGCGCGACCCGACGGGTACGAGCTGGATCCCGAAGACACCGCGCTGGTGAGGCGCATCGCCCAGCAGCGGGGTGGCGAGTTCGTGCACATCATCAACGATCTCGACGAGGGCATGGTGGGCGCGGACGCCGTGTATGCCAAGAGCTGGGGATCGGTCAAGCTGTTCGGCCGCCCGGACGAGGAGCGCGCGCTGCGGGCGCCGTTGCGCGACTGGAGGATCACCGACAGCCGGATCAAGTCCACCCGCGGCGGCAACGGCATCGTCATGCACTGCCTTCCTGTGAGACGGAACGTGGAGGTCGACGACGCAGTGCTCGACGGTCCCCATTCGACGGTGGTGGACCAGGCGGAGAATCGGCTGCATGCGCAGCGGGCGCTGCTGCTGAAGCTCCTGGGTGGGAACGGGTGAGATGAGCATCGACACGTCCAAGGGCATCGCCGGGCTCAAGGGCGCGCTCCGGTACGTCCGCGCCTATCGTGACCATGTATTCGTGGTAAAGCTGGGCGGCGACGTGCTGAGCGACCTGCGGGTGCGAGACCAGACCGCCACCCAGCTGGCGCTGCTCCATTCACTCGGTATTCGGCTCGTGGTGGTGCACGGCGGCGGCCCGCAGGCCACGGCGTTGAGCCGGCGGCTGGGGCAGGAGCCGCGGATCGTCGCCGGCCGGCGGGTGACCGACGACGCTGCGCTGGAGGTAGCGAAAATGGTGTACGGCGGACAGCTCAACACCGATCTGCTCGCCGCCCTGCGGTCGCACAAGGTACAGGCAGTCGGATTGAGCGGGGTGGACGCCGATCTGCTGATGGCGCATCGCCGGCCTCCGGTGGCGATGGTGGACGACAATGGCCAGTCGGTGCAGGTGGACTACGGCAACGTGGGCGACATCGACCGGGTGGATCCCCGAATCCTCGTCACGCTCATGGACGCGCGGTTCGTCCCGGTCGTGGCCAGCCTCGCGGGTGACGACGACGGCGCCGTCTACAACGTCAACGCGGACACAGTCGCGGAATCGCTGGCCGTGGCACTCCGGGCGCAGAAGCTGATCTTCCTCACCGGCGCGCCGGGGGTGCTGCGCGACCGTGCCGATCCGTCCACCCTCGTGACCTTCGCCGATCCCGACGACCTGGCGGGGCTCATGGCCAGTGGGGCGCTCGCCGGCGGCATGCGGCCGAAGGTGGAGGCGTGCATCCGCGCAGCCACAAGCGGCGTCGAACGCACCCACATCATCGACGGCCGGGTGCCGGATGCGCTGTTGCTCGAGGTGTTCACCGGTGCCGGGTGCGGGACCATGATCGTCGGGCGGAAGGAAAAGGCCACTTACATCGGAGTCGATCTTGCAGGCTGACGTCCAGCTGTTGTCCGATCTGGTCGCGATTCCCTCGGTCAGTGGCACCGAGCAGGCCGTCGCCGAGTTCGTGGAGCACACGGCTCGAGGATGGGGGCTGGACGTAGTGCGCGACGAGACCTCCGTTCGGGTCGAGGTCAGCGGGTTCGGCCCCGGCGCCTGTCTCGCGCTGGTCTCCCACCTCGACACCGTTCCCGCCGGATCGGGGTGGACAAAGGAACCGTTCTCCCCCGTCATCGAAGGTGCCCGGCTCTATGGCCGCGGTTCCGGCGACGCCAAGGCGTCCGTGGCTGCGATGCTGCTCGCCGCCCGCGATCTGGCCGAGCAGGGCCGGCCCGATGCCGGGCGAGTCGTGGTGGTGTTGGGCTACGGCGAGGAGACCAAACACACGTCCATGGAGCAGGCCGTCGAGCGCCTGGGCCAGGTCGACGCCGCGGTCATCGGGGAGCCCACCAACCTGCACCTGGCCATTGCGCAGCGCGGCCTCATGATGGTGGATCTGGTCGCGCGGGGCGAGCAGGGCCACGCCGCGTACGTGGCCCACACCGGCGCCGGGCAGAGCGCGGTGGCGGTGCTGGCGCGGGATCTGGTGAAGCTGGAGAGCTTGTTCGCCGACCGGCTGCATCCCGTGCTCGGCGTCGTGACCGCGACGCCGACAATGCTGGAGGCTGGGGTGAGCCGCAACGTGACGCCGCAGGTGGCCAAGGCGGTGCTCGACGTCCGAAGCACCCCCGCTTGGTCTCACGGCGAGATCGCCGAGCGACTCCGCGAAACCGTCGTGTCCGACGTGGTGGTGACCTCGCAGCGTCTGGTTCCCTGCGAAACGCCGGAGGGATCGCGGCTGCTGTTGGCGGCGGGCCGGGTGCGCCCCGGGGCGGAGCGGTTCGGGAGCCCCACCTGTTCCGACTGGGTGTTTCTCCGCCACGCCGACTGCATCAAGTGCGGGCCGGGCACCAGCCGACGCTCGCACACGCCGGACGAGTACGTCGATCTTCCCGAGCTCGGCGTGGCGCGAGCGTTCTATGCCGACCTCGCCCGCGAATACCTGAAGAGCGGATGAGCCGCGCCGCTAGGCCTGATACGCTCTGGGCGTCGGGGCCGCGGCTCGACCGGCTCATGTTCGATTACACCGTCGGCGACGATCGGGTGTGGGATGGACGCTTGCTCCGTTGGGACGTGCTGGGCAGCCTGGGCCACGTCGAGGGGCTTCGAGCGTCAGGGCTGATCACCGCCGCCGATCATGCACGGCTTCGGCGCGGCCTGCGCGCCGCGCTCGCTGCGGTGGACGCCGGGCGGCTGGTCGTTGGTCCGAAGCACGAGGACGCCCATTCGGCGGTGGAGGCATGGTTGACCCGGCGCGAGGCCGGGGCGGGTGCCCGCCTTCACACCGGCCGGTCCCGCAACGACCAGATCGCGTGCGATCTCCGGCTATTCCTCAAGGATCGCCTCCTCGCCGTCCATGGCCGCGCGCTCGAGCTCGTGGCGTCGCTGATCGCCTTTGCCCGTCGGCATCGCACCGCCCTCTGGCCGGGGTATACCCACCAGCGTCGGGCCATGCCTTCCTCAGCCGGAATGTGGGCCGCCGGCTACGCGTCGGGGCTGCTCGACACCGCGGAATCGCTGCCGGCGCTCTGGGCCACTCTGGATCGGTCACCCCTCGGCAGTGCGGCGGGGTACGGCGTGGCGCTTCCGCTCCGCCGGGAGGCGGCGGTGCAGGCACTCGGTTTTGCAGGCGTCGAGCACGCGGTCACCGCGGTCCAGAACGGGCGCGGGAAGCTCGAGGCGGCGGCGCTCTTCTGGTGCGCGCAGTTGGGTCACGACGCGGGCAAGCTCGCTGCCGACGTGGCGCTCTTCACGGCGGAGGAATACGGCTACCTCGTGTTGCCGCCGGAGCTCGCCACGGGGTCCAGCATCATGCCGCACAAGCGCAATCCTGATCTCTTCGAGCTGACCCGCGCGCGGGTCGCCGCTGTCGAGGGTGACCTCGCGACCGTGATGCGGATCAAGGCTGCCCTTCCGGGCGGCTACCATCGAGACTTCCAGCTGCTCAAGGAGCCTCTCATTCGCGGGCTTCAGCGCACTGAAGAGCTGCTGGGCATGCTGGCGTACGCGGTGGCGGGCCTGCAGGTGGACCGAGCGCGGAGCGCCGCGGCGCTCGATGGCGGTGCGCTCGCGACCGACGAGGTGATGCGTCGCGTGGAAGCGGGCCGGGCGTTCCGCCGGGCATACCGCGAGGTGGCGGCGGCGCTCGAGGCGGGGGAACGGTTCCCCGCGCCGAGCAAGTCCGCGCTGCTAGCGCGACGCCGCTCCACTGGCGGGCTCGGCAATCTCGGCCTGCCAGCGTCCGCGGCGCGGCTTCGGGCGGCCCGGCGTTGGGGCGAGCGGCAGCGGACGCGGTTCGACCGGGCGATGCGAGTGCTGGCCGGCCCGGCTCGGAAATGGCGGGGCCGGCGATGACCGCCGACCGGAAGAAGCGACTCCTCCGCATCATGGAGGTGATCAGCACCCGCGCAGTGCGGACCCAGGAGGAGCTGGTCGAGATCCTGAACGCCGAGGGGTGGGATGTAACGCAGTCGTCGGTGAGCCGGGATGTGGCGGCGCTCCGCCTGGCCAAGGTCGAAGGCGCCTACCGGCGCCCCGCGCCGGCGGCGAGCGTGTCCGATCCCGACGAGCAACGGATCGCGGAGGGGGTACTGGCACTCGACTCCGCGGGCGATGTGCTCCTCGTGCTCCACACCGCGCCGGGCGAGGCCAACCGGGTGGCCGTGGCCATAGACCGGCTGGCGTGGCCCGAGATCGTCGGAACCATCGCGGGCGACGACACTATCTTCGTGGCGCTGCGGGACTCGGTTGCGCAGAAGCGGGTCACTCGCAACATCCGGTCACTCCAGGCGCATAAATGAACAAGGCGGCTCCGCTCAAGCCGCCTTGATCGATGATTCTAAAGCTACTGCTTGCTTCTATCTCCCACCAACTGTGAACGGCGCACTGATGTCCCTCACGAACTCCGGAGTCCGGTCGACCCCTTGGCTGGTCGGGTCATCGATCTTACCGGTAGCCTCCGCGGTGTACAGCCCAGACTTGAGGAATTTGAGCGTGGTGAAGGTCGCCACGCCGCTCGAGTTCGTCGTCTCTACGTTGCCAGCAACGCCGGTATTCTTGCCCTTGTTCGTGGCGGGCCGTGTGATCAGCGTGACGGTCACCCCCGGCAGCGCAGTCAGGTCGCTCGTCCGGACCGCCTTCACCGTGACCGTCCCCGCGCTGCAACAGATGACGTTGGTGACTGGGTTCACCGGCTCCTGCAGGAATTGCAGCGTCACGCTGGGAACCTCGCCCAGGTCAAAAAAGCTGAAGCCGGCTCTACCAGCGGTGCTGCCGTGGCTGAACATGACCGCCGCATGGGCGGGGCTGGGCCGCAGAAGGTCGAAAACGCGAGCGGCGAATGAGAAGACTCCTCTATCAAGCGTGCGGCGTCTGGCATCGAGCGTCGCCGACTGTCCCGGGCAGAATCCGGGGATATAGTCCGGGTCTACGAACGGCACGAACGTGCCATTCTCTTGGAGCAGTGAGGTAGATGTACCCTCACACAAGGCTACGACGACTGGCTTGGTGAATGCGACGGCCGGCCGGATCTTGTTCCACACGTAGCTAATGGCAGTGCTGCTCGGCCGACCGCCGTAGATCAGGACTCGCTCCGAGAGCCTGCTGGACCAGGTGCTGTCCTTAGGTGGCGCCACCGCCGAAAAGCCGTCATGGGCTATCACGCCACCTTCGCTATCGAAGCCGCTCCCCCCGCGGATCCCGAACCCCCCCAGCCCAGCGACCGTGAGCTCCTGCACGAAGTCGACCGGCAGCGTCACTCCGGTGAGTTCCGTGGCAGTGAACATGCACTCGAGCACCCGATTCGCGAGCTCCGATCCCTGAGTCGCGTTGCTCGACTCCGCGTTGTTTACGGCCGCCTCGATATTCGACAGGATGGCGAAACCTTTGGCCTGGACCGTGGTCTTGTCGTCAATGTCGAAGGCCGCCGCCATCTCCTGCCTCAGGGTCTGCACGACACCCTGACGCGGCTGGACGAAGTACTGCGAGACGAGCGAGTTGAACCCGGGATCGCAGGATGGTAAACCGATGTGGCTGAATGCGGGTTGGGGCTCCGCCGGGGTTCGGGGCTCCTGGTCGCTACAGCCCGCCAGCAGCGCAAGTGCGGAAAGGCTGATGGCGCCGAGGTATCGCGAGCACATACGAGGTCCTTCAAGGGGGTAGGCCGCAAACTTACGGTACGAGATGGAGATCGGCAACTGAGGCTGGGCGGAGCATGGCCCCGGCAAACGGCGGAAAAGGTCAGCGAGATGGGCCGGCGATGGATTTCCAGCGAGGGTCGCTGGTCAAGTCCCGGAGCCACCATCCGGGGTCCGTGTTGCTCGGGCGATCCTGTGGGTTCGCGGCTAGGTAGGTGCTCAACAGCCGGAACGCCTCGTCCTTATCGCCCAGCATCGTCCGGACATACGTCTCCCAGAGCGCGAGCTCGCGCGTCGGGTCCAGTGCGGCATCAGCCCGAGCCCGCAACGCGACGGCCCGGGCGCTGTCCGGCAGTCCGGCGCGGGCGAGCGCCATGGCGACGAGCATCTGTCCCTCGTGCTGCCTGTACTCCTTCACATTGGGGGGACTGAGCCGCACGTATTCCTCAGCCATTTTCCACGCCACAGCGACGTCCGGCCTTTGCCCCTTGAGACTGAAAACGAGAAGCTGACACTCGGCGAACCGTGGGTCGTCGGGGAACCGCCGCCGACCTTCGTCGCACCACCGCTTCGCCTCCACGGCATCCTCGAGGTCCACGGAGCTCGAGGTCAGTCGCCATAGCGTCACATTCGCGTTAGTGAGATAGGGGTCAGCCTCGTAAGCGCGCATCGCAGCGAGCTTTCCTTCAGCCGGCTCTCGTTTCCAGCCAAGCAGCAGATGGCTGAGCGAGGTCCATGCGGAGGCCTGCGTCGGGTTCGCAGCAACCGCAGCGCGGAAGTCAGCTTCGGCGTCCAGCAGCAGCTTTGCGCTTGCGGCGGGATCGGGCTCGAGGTTGTTGAGGAAGCGCCAATAGCGGAGGGTTCCCCGGATCTCGAGCGCGTCCGGATCGTCCCCCTTCATCGCTAAAGCTCGTTCTGCATGCTGCATCCCGCGCTGTATCCACTCCGATGAATTCGTCCGATCGGATTCCGCGAAGCGGGATTGGCGGTACGCGAGCCAAGCTCGCTGAGCCACAGGAGTTACCCATTTCGGATCGGCCGATTCTGCCTGTCCGAACAGCGAGTCTGCCCGAGCAAACTGCCGCCTTGCGGCCGCGCTGTCGTCTTGCGCGATGAAGTGGTCCGCGCTCTTGGCTTCCGCTCGGGCTCGTTGCAGGAGCTCCCAAGCCTTTTCATTCCGAGTACCGATCCGGGATTCCTGGAGCTGTACCTCTTGGCCGAGCTCCTGCCGCAGGAACACCGAGACCTCCTTGGCCAGGTCTTCCTGGAGCGCGAACACCGCCGCCCGCGGCTGCTCGACGGTCTTGCTGCTCAGCTCCGCACCTGTGGTCGGATTGATCAAGGCGACGTTGACTCGGAGGCGGTCTCCAAGCTGCGCAAGCGTCCCGGACACCAAGGTGCCCACCTTAAGCGCTCGGGCGATGCTATCGGGGGAGACCGGCGCGTCCCGATACAGCGCTACGCCGTTACGCGAGATCACCTGTAACCCCTTCACCCGACTGAGTTCGTTTATTAGGGCCTCGGTGAGCCCATCCGCCAGGTATACGAGCGAGTCCGACCCGCCCCGGCTCTGGAAGTAGAGGACCGCGATGCGGCGGGGATCGGGCCCGTCGGCGATGGCCCCCGGCTCGGTCTCGGGTGCACCGCGGCGCGATAAGTAGAGCCCCGCTCCGGCGAGCAGCACCGCCAGGGCGACCCCAGCGAGTGCGAGGAGTCGCTTCGTCCGGCTGCCACCTGGCGCGACGGGTGAGCGGGGTAGGTCGCGGGTCGGTACCGCCCGTGCCCCGGTACGGGTTGAAATCCGCTCGATCTCGGCCGACCGGAGCGCATCGGCGAACTCGCCCATGTTCCCGTACCGGTCGGCGGGGACCTTTTCGAGCGCGCGAAGGATGACCAGCTCCACGCCTTCCGGGATCGAGTGCCGGACGATCTGGAGGCTGGGAACCCGTTCGAGCGAATGGCGGGCAAGGACCGCCATGGGTGTGGGACCGGTGAAGGGCGGCTGGCCGGCCAGAAGCTCGTACAGCACGCAAGCCAGGCTGTACTGGTCGCTTCGCCCGTCGAGGCCCTCGCCGATCGCCTGCTCTGGACTCATGTAGTACGGCGTGCCGATTGCCATGCCCGTCTGGGTGAGCCGCTCACCGCCCGCCGCGCTCACCGCTTTGGCGATGCCGAAGTCGGCGACCAGCGCGTGGCCGCCGGAGAGCATGATGTTTTCCGGTTTGATGTCCCGATGCACCACGCCGTTCTTGTGAGCGTAGTGGAGCGCGTCGGCCACCTGACCGGCGAGCCGGATCGCCTCCCCGATGTCCAGCTGCTTTTCGCGGTTGAGCTTGTCGCGCAGCGACTCGCCCTCCACGAAGGGCATGACGTAGTAGAGCAGCCCGTCACGGCTGCCCGAGTCGAACAGGGGGAGGATATGGGGGTGCTGGAGCTTGGCGGCGACCCGGATCTCGCGGAGGAAACGGTCGCCGCCGAGAGAGGCAGCCAGTTCCGGCATCAACACCTTGATCGCCACCTGCCGATCATGCCGGATGTCGTCGGCGAGGTAGACGACAGCCATCCCACCCCGGCCGAGCTCCCGAGTCACCGCATAGTGTTCGGCCAGCGTCAGCCGGAGCCGCTCGAGCGTATCGCCGACTAGCGCATCACTCAACCGAGAGTCCCCGAGGTGTCAACTCTTACAATAACACGGCATTCCGCATCTCGCCCGCCGACTGCCAACGGTCTTCGGCCGACTTGGCAAGGGCGCGCTCGATGGCGTTGGCAAGGGAGGGGGGAACCCCGGGCACCAGGGAGGTAAGGTTGGGCGGGCGGTCGCTCAAGTGCTGTCGGAGGACCATGAACTCGTTCTGGTGCACGAATGGCGGCCGACCGGCCAGGCACTCGAACAGCACACAGCCCAATGAGTAGAGATCGGTCGGCGGGCCGAGCGAACGGAGCCCCTGTACCTGCTCCGGGCTCATGTACGCCGAGGTGCCCAGAGTGATGCCCGAACGCGTCAGGTGTTCGGCTCCGATCGTCTCGACCGCCCGCGCAATCCCGAAATCCAGCAGCACGGCACCGCTCGGGGACAGCACGATGTTCTCCGGCTTCACGTCGCGGTGGACGATCCCGCGCTCATGGGCGTGCTGCAGGGCCGACAGGAGGTCGCCCGCGGCCCGGCGGGATTCTTCCAGGCCCAGCGGCCCGGCGGCGAGTCGATCGCGGAGGGAGGGGCCCTCGACGTACGCCATGGTGTAATACACCGCCCACCCCGCCTCGCCGGAGCCTACCAGCGGTGCGATGTTCGGGTGGTCCAGCTGGCCGGCGAGCCGGATCTCCCGGAGGAACCGGTCGGCCGCGCTGCTGGCGAGGAGCTCCGGGTGGAGGACCTTGAGCGCGACCTTCCGGCCACCCGGCTCCTTGGCCAGAAAGACTCGGGCCGCGCCACCGCGACCAAGCTCGCGCTCGATCTCGAATCGGTCTCCCAGCACGCCCTGCACCAGCGCGACGAAATTGCGCCGCATCAGAGCAGGAGATCGGAGCGAAGGCGTTTGCGCACGGCCCACCAGACTGCGCCGGCGACGTTGGTGCGGCGGACGCGGATGCTGGCCTCCCCGGTGCTTCCCGCCCGCCACACCCCGCCGGCTTGAGCCCGGATGCGCGCTTCCAGCCGATCGCCGCCGCCGGCGACCGTTGCCACGCTGGCCACAGTCGCTCGGACGGGGTGCGCGGGATCCGCGTAGGCGACGAGACTCACCGCTTGGCCTGGGCGGACCAAGTTTGCCCCGCCGCCGGTGAACCGCACCCGCACTTCCAGCGAGTCGGTATCGCCCACCAGTAGCACGGTATCGCCCGGAGCGGCGAGGCGGCCCAACTGGAACTCTGGTCGCGCGGTCAGCACCTGGCCACCGATAGGAGCCCGGAGCGTCAGGGCGGCCCGTCTGGCCTCGAGCGAGCGGACCGTTGCTTCGGCACTGGCCCGCTCCGCATCGAGTCGCTCCACCTCGTCCGGCCAGCCGTTACCCCGGGCTAGGAGCTCGTCTGCCGCGAGCGAGTCGACCTCTCGGGCCGCTAAGGACCGCAGCCGTTCGAGCTCCGGGTTTTCGAGTCGCGCCAGGGCCGCCCCCGCCGGCGCGCTCATGCCTTCGTGGACCGCGATCTGTCCGATCACCGCCTCCTCCGGCGCCACAAGCGCCAGGCTCCGAAGCGGTTCCGCAGTAAAATTCCCGGTCACCGTAACCCACCAGGGGATCAGCAACGCGGCGACCACGACCAGGACGGCACCCCACGCGAACCGGCGCCCGGCCCTGAAAGTCGCCCCGCTCGCGCGCGAGGCAGCCCGCCGGGCCCGGAAGGCGAGCGCGAGTGAGTTTGCTCCGGCGCGAAGCGGCTTGACGAGGGTCACGAAAAGCCAGGCTACGACGAGGACGCCCCCGATCGCTCCGAACGTCTGTCGCGCCCAGCCTCCTGCGATCAACACGAAGACCACCAGACTGATAACGATGTACACGCCTGCCAGTGTGCCATACCAAAGAAAGACGCGCCGCTCGCGGTCGGTGACGGGCGGCTCCTCCAGCTCGACGCCGAGCAGGCGGCACTTGATCCACCAGCCGAGATGGCCGAACGCCCGTTGCCGCAAGTTGGGGATTTCGAGCCAGTCGCTCAGAGCGAAGTAGCCGTCGAGCGGAATCAGCGGATTCATGTTGCTCATGATCGCCGTCACGCCGCCGATCAGGATTGTCGCGAAGGCAAGGT
>DASSUE010000406.1:0-4591 GCA_035707305.1 Gemmatimonadales bacterium | reverse complement strand
GACGATCGGAGCGCTCGCGCTCGTTCTCGGCGTCGCAGTGGCCTGGACGAGCCCTGCGGCGGCGCAGGACGCCGAGCAGAACAAGGCCCTCTACACCGTCGTGGTGAATCAGGTGTTCAATCACGGCGATCTCGCGCTCGCCGACGATCTCATCGCGAAGGACGTCACTCACAACGGATCGCCGTTCGGCCGGGCAAGCTTCAAGAACATGGTGAAGGAGATGCGAGACAAAGCACCGGGCTCGCCCTACGCGGTGGCCGACCTCATCGCCGATGGGGACCGGGTCGTGGGACGGCTCACCCGCGGGGGCGCGCCGGCGGAGATCGTCGTGCTGCGGATCCAGGACGGCCAGGTGGTCGAGCACTGGAGCATGGCCGACGAGCCATCGCTCCGGGCCCAATTCGGACTCAACGCGCCGACCGGAGCCGCGTCGGCGCCCAACTGAGGGGTCGCGCGAACCTCACCCAGCAGGCGTAGCGGCGACGAACCGGATCTCCGGCTCGTCGCCGCAGTCCGTCCACACCAGCCTTATGTAGCCGTCCTGACCGTTGAACGTCGCGGCTCCCCGGAGCTCACCGCGCCTGATCCGCTGCGGCGTGTCCACGCAATCGGCGTCGTACTCGAGCGGGGTCGCCGTCGTGACGTCGAGTGAGAACGACTCGCCGGCCCGGGCCCAGGCGAGTGTGCCGTCGATCAGGATCGTGCCATCGGGTAGCGGCTCGTTCACCACGAGGCTGCCGTCCGTCGCCGGCGTGAAGGTCGCGTGCCAATCCTGGTTCGCCTGCGCGACGAGCTCCGCCAGTGTCCGCTGCGACTGTATGCTCTGATCGAGGATCAGCCCGGTGCCGTTCCCGCTGAGCACGCGGGAGCCGTTGCGGAGCACGGTGTAGGTGTCGCGGAGATCCTGACTCACGTAACGGTAGGCCAGGTCCCCCAGGCGGGCTCGGTAGTCGAAGCCGGTGCTGACCGGCGTGAGATCGACGATCTCGACCTGCCCGGTGACCTCGACCAGGCCATCACGAACGCCATCGTAGGTGCAGGGCGGGACCGTGAAGGTGAAGACGGTGCTGTCGGGAATGATGTCGTCGTCGCTGCTGGTGAGCGGCGGCGAGGCGGTGGCGCACAGCGGCAGCGGGGCGAGGGTTGCGGCGGTGGAGACCTGCCGCTCGCTGAACGGCAGCAGTACGCCGCGCGGAAAGAAGGCGGCGACGGAGGTCTCGACCTCGTCCCGGAGCGCGGAGCCGAGCTCATCCACCTGCTGGTCATCGAGGGGTCCCGTGTCGTCGCCGCAGCCGGCGAGGGCGAGGGCCACGAGGGCAGGCCAGCTACGGCGGTTGATTGAGCTCATGTGAGGGCGCTCCGGGCGCGGCGGTAGGTCCACGGCATCCCGCGAGCATAACCCCCCTCGGGGCCGGATTACAATTGCCGGGGTCGGATCAGTCGGCTGATCGAAGCGGCCGTTGGCTGCGGCGGTGTGGGACGGGGTGGACGTTCCTAGGCCATGCATTAGTTGCGTCGGGCCGGAGCACCGGCTTCGTCGCCGCGTTAACACGCGTGGTACCGTGACGTACGGCAGCTTCCTGCTTCCTCGATAAGAGCACACCCGGCGAAAGCCGGGATCGCAAAGCCACGGGTCCTCGCCTCCTCCGCGACGCCTCCCGACGCCACGAAGGACCCCAAGATCGCCGAGCTACCGAACGGTGCGCCGGTGCTGAGCCGCCCCTATCCGGCGCGAATCGCGGAACCCCCGATCCTGTAGGGCGCTGGGTTGGGCGGCAGGAACGGCGTCAGCCGAGCCAGCAGCTCGTCACCTGAGAAGGGCTTCGCGATCCAGCGCTTCTCCTGCTCACCCGCTGGCAGGAAGTCGAGCGGCTCGGGGGTGAAGCCGCTCATGTAGAGGACTGGAAGCGACGGGTCTGTCGCCCAAATCCGACGCCCCACCTCCACCCCGCTCATCCCTGGCATTTGCACATCGGTGAGCACGAGCGCGATGTGCTCCCGCTCTTCCTGGAAGAGCCGAAGTGCAGCGGCAGCATCAGTTGCTTGCAGCACGCCGTAGCCGGCGACGCTGAGCACTCGAGCAACGATCGCGAGGATGAGTGGCTGATCGTCCACCACAAGCACGGTGCGAGGAGCGTTCATCTGGCACGCTGCTATGAGGGAATGCCGTGCTCGGCTGCATAGAATGCGCCACGATGTGGCCCCTGGCCGTCGAACCGCCGGGCCGCAGCCGACCGGCGTTCCTCATGGTGAGGCATGGCTGGACCGACTGCCACACCATCAACGGAGTGTCTAATACTGCGAGCAGTGGCCGATGGGTGGGCGGCCCTGCTGGGCGCTAGCCGCCTGGAGCATGGTGACGCCGTGGTGGGCGGCCGAGCTCATGTGAGAGCGCTCCGGGCGCGGCGGTAGGTCCACGGCATCCCGCGATGCATAACCCCCCTCAGGGCCGGAATACAATTGCCCGGGCTCGGGCTCGCCTGATTTGACGGCGGTCAAATGGGGCGTTAAGTCCGAGTGACTCCGCGGGCCAGGAACCCCTTCCCCCTTCGGCGGCAATTTGACGATTGGTTGCCGCTTCCGGTGTAGCCTCCACTACCGCCATGGAGACTCGTTGCTTTCTGCGCACCCTCGGCCCACCGGCCCTGCTTGGGCCGACGGGCGATCCGGTGCGTTTCCGGGTCAAGAAGCATCTGGCGCTCCTGGCCTACCTCGCCGTCGAACCGACCATGGCCCACCGACGGGAGGCGCTGGCCGACTTCCTTTGGCCCCAAGCCACGGCGGGCGAAGGTCGGCATTCACTCGCCACGGCCCTCTCAGTGCTCCGGGCCAGGCTGGGCCGGGCCGCGTTCGAGACGACCCGCGACACCGTCCGGCTCACCGGCGCTGGGTTGGAGCTCGACCTCACCCGCCTCGCGAGCGGCGATGTACTGGGTGACGATATGCGTCGCCCACTCGAGGTCGGGGCGTTTCTCGATGGGTTGGACATCCCAGACGCGGATGAGTTTCTGCGCTGGAAAGAGCGGCACCAGGCCCGCCTGCTCCCATCCATTCTCGAAGCCATGGTCTTGTTGATCGACCGCTGCCGGCGGACCGCCGACTCGCGGCAGATGGAGCGGATCGCTGATCGGATGCTTGGCCTGGACCCGCTGAGCGAGGATGCGGTGCGCGCGAAGATGGAATCGCGTGCGCTGGCCGGCGACCGGGTGACCGCTCTGCGGGCGTTCGAGCATTTCCGGGCGCAGTTGGGCGAGGAACTGGGCGCCGTGCCGTCGGTCAAGCTCGAGCGCCTGGCCGTCCGGCTCCGGCGCCGAGGCTGGGAGCGCACCGACGGTCCGCCGGTTGCGCCGGTACCGCCGGTGGCGACGGAGCAATGGCGGGGCCGGCCGTTCATCGGTCGGGCGGTGGAGCATCGGGCACTGTATGAAGCCTGGGAACGGATGCAGAAGCGTGAGCCCGGGCACGTCCTGGTGCGTGGTGACTCGGGCATCGGCAAGACGACGATCGTGGAACGGCTGACCACGGCGGCAGTGCTGGAGGGTGCAACCTCCAGCCGGGTGCAATGCTACGAGTTGGAGCGGGAGATACCTTACGCCGCGGTCACCGGGCTGGTGATCGGCCTGCTCGACAAGCCGGGGGCGTCGGCCACCCGCCCGGAGTCGCTGGCCGAGCTCGCGCGTACGGTTCCCGAGGTGCGGCAGCGCTTTCCAGCGATTCCCCCGTCGGTCGAGAGCCACGGGGAGATGGCTCGGGTGCGGCTCACCGAGGCCATGCACGATCTGGTGCTCGCCATCGCCGAAGAGCATCCCGTCATCCTGGTTGTCGACGATCTCCACCTCGCCGACGACGCCAGCCTTGCGGTGCTTCACCTGCTCATCAGGCGAGCGGCCGGCCAGCCGTTGATGCTGATCCTCACGGTGCGACAGGGCGAGCTGGGTCGGTCCCCGCAGGCCCTGCGCCTCCTGGAATCCACGCGAACGCTCGGATTCGTCGAGTTGAGTTTGCCGCCGCTACCAGACGGTGACGCGGGCGAATTGCTCGATTCGTTGATACCCACCGATCAGCATCCGCCCGGTGTTGCCGCGCGGCGGGCTCTCCTTGCGGCGGCGGCTGGATATCCGATGGTGCTGGAGCTGCTGCTTCAGGACTGGCAGGCGAATGGGGATCATTCCCTGGCGCTGTCGCTGGGAGCGATGACGGCCGAGCTCGAGTCAGGAGTGACGTCTCAGGCGGGGCCGTACGAGGCGGTGTTCGAGCGGATCGTGCAATCGGTGGACGCCACGACACGAGCCGTGCTCAACCTCGCAGCGGTGCTGGGCCACCGTCTCAATGCACTGCCGATGTACGGCATCGTCGAGCTGGGATTGGGCCAGGCGATGCATGGGCTGTCGGAGCTAGCGAGGCTGCGGGTGCTTCGTGACGGCGGCCAGCGGATGGAATTCGTGAACGAGCTGCTGCGTGCCTGCGCGTATCGCGCGGTGCCCTCACCGGTTCGGAGGCAACTGCATTCGGAGGTCGCGGATTGGCTGTTGGAGGGGAAGAAGGGTGGTGAACAAGCGGGAGGGCTCGAAGTTGCGTGGCACTGCATTCG
>DASSUE010000405.1:0-16352 GCA_035707305.1 Gemmatimonadales bacterium | reverse complement strand
GGGTTCGTGACCGGCTTCGTCTCCAATGGCAACGCGACGGCCGAGGCGCTCGATTTCATCCGGCCGCTCACCGACTGCTACAAGATCGACCTCAAGACCATGAACGACCGGCGCTACCGCCAGCTCGGCGGGGTGCTGGCGCACGTGCTCGACTCGATCGGGATGGTGCACGAGCGGGGGATCTGGCTCGAGGTGCTGACGCTCGTGATCCCCGGGTTCTCGGACGATCCGGCGGAGCTGCGGGAAGCGGCGCGGTACATCGCGGGCATCGATCCGACCATCCCCTGGCACGTTACGGCCTTTCACGAGGACTACAAGTTCTGGGGAATGGGGAACACGAGTGCGGAGCTGCTGGTCCGCGCGTGCGAGATCGGGGCGGAGGAGGGTCTCCACTTCGTCTACGCCGGGAACCTGCCGGGCAGGGTGGGTCGCTGGGAGCACACCTGGTGCCCGGGCTGCCGGGCGGCGCTGATCGAGCGGTTCGGTTATCACATTCTGTCCAACCGGATCGGGCCCGGGGGCATGTGTTCCGACTGTGGAACCCGCATTCCGGGGTTGTTCACGAATCCGAGAGGTTCGAGCGCGCCCTCGCGGCAGCATGGAGAGATACGGGCGCTCAGATAATCGCCGCATTTTTTGCTCTTGCGCGCTCGGGCACCAATTCATATGTTGACCCTCCCCGAGCCGAGAGCTGATCGGGCTCGGCTCGGGATTGCGGGGCCAATCGCGTGCCTCGTCCACACTGCAGTGGCGCGTTGGTGTGCTGTGCAAGGGTGTTGATCCGCGATTCAACCGACTTGCAGCGCCCGCACCGGTGAACCAGGCGGCCGCAACCCGTCTGGGGATGGAAGCCGGAGCTCCCAAGGCCGGCCCGCTGGAGAAGCGGTGGCCACGGGAAGAAGAACAGCGAAGCGAATTCGCTGACTTCGGGTAACCGGTGTGTCGAGCGGCCCGTCATTCTTCGGAAGCGCGGGCCGCTCACCTTTTTCGGCATCACGACCTAGGCAAACCGGAGGACACAGCGATGTACGCGACCATTCGCCGCTACACTCCGAAGGGCGGTGCACTCGAGTCCAGCGCATTCGAGGATCTCAAGCGCCGTATCGAAACCGGTTTCATTCCGATCGTGCAGGACGTTCGCGGCTTCCACTGCTACTACGCCATCAACGTGGGGAACAAACAGCTCGTGACCTTCGGGCTGTTCGACGACAAGACGGGTGCCACCGAATCCACCCGTCGCGCAGCAGACTTCGTGAAGAACGATCCGCTCAAGGACCAGCTCGGCACCCCGGAGGTGATGGAAGGCGAGGTGCTGAATATGAAGGAGGCGGCGATCGCAACCCGCTGAGGGCAGGGAGTCGAGGCGCCGGCCGTAAATGGCCGTATATCGCATATATATAAGGAAAGGCCAGTGCTGGAGGGAGTTGAAGGCGCCTAGACTCGCAGAGGCCCAGTCCTCGTTGAGGGTGAGTCGGCGTTGACAAGCGATTCGAGCTGCGCAACAGCGGCTTGTGACCTGCCGAGAGAGCGACAAGAGCGTATCGAGATCAGCCTCGCGCGCGCGAGCGCCGTACGTACGCCGTAATCGTGCGACCGTCGTGCGTCGAGGGAGGCCGCGTTGATTGGCGCGATCCGGCCGGGGTCGGAACTCCAGAGGGGCGCATCCGAGCATCGAGCTCTGCAGCGCCCCGGCGGAGTCCCGACCCCGGCGCGTCGCGCCTTTGGGTGAGCATGAGCCGCACCCGCGCCTTCACGCTCGACCATCGAGCGCTCGAACGTGCTTCTGCGCGTGGGCCCACGCGAGCAGCGATTCGTCGCAGGTGAGCAGCGTGCCGTGCCGGCGCGCCGTCGCGATGATGATGCGGTCCGCCGGGTCCTTGTGGTGATCGAAATCCGGAAGCTGCGTGCTATCCAGGGCGATGGCGGCCCCGACCGGAATGATCCGCGCGCCGGGAGGCCGAAGGCGCGCTTCTGATCCAGCATGGCCAGCTCCCAGACCGAAATCGCCGAAACGGCCAGGGTGGAGGCCCTGGCCGCTTCCTCGATCGCCGCGACCGCCCGGGCTCCGAGGTTGGCGGTAATGCCTTCCTCTGCCCAGATCCAGACGTGGGGATCAGCACCAGCCGGCCGCGGCTGGCCGGCTCAGTCGGCATTCGCCTCCCAGGCGCCGGCGATCGGGCTCAGCACGTCGCCGACCACCGTGGCAGTGCCGCGCGCCCGGCCCACGAATGGCTCCGGCCTGGCGGGCCCGGGCGGATGAACCTCCACCAGTACCTTCCCCCGCTTGAGCACCCGGAGCACCCGACCGGTCCGGGCGACTCGGGGCAACAGCTTGGTGGCCTTGGCCTTGAATTCGGCGACTCCTACTTCATCGACCGCTTTCGGCATCAGGTCTCCCAGATGGTCAGATATAAGTGACCATTGTCATTTCCAAATAACCTATTTGCTGGTGCCGGGTTCGGCACGCGGTTCAGCGCGCGAGCTGGGAAGCGCCTGCCTCCGCCCTCCGCCGGGCCTCCTCGACGCTGTCGCGCAGCTCGGGCTCGGCGTCGCGCCATAGCTCGACCACCCGGCGATAGTGTTCGGCCGCTTCCGCCGCCTCGCCTCGAGCCTCGAGCACCGCAGCCGCCCGAAGATGGGCCGGCGCCACGTAGGGGAGGTCGTAGACCGACCCCGTGCCCAGGGAGGCGTACCAGTTCAGCGCTTCCTGCTCGCGATCGAGCTGGGCGAGCAACTGGGCCCGGAAAAACCGCTCCCGGACACCGGCGTGGAACGGTGATGCGACGGCCAGCGCGTACGCGCTGTGCCTGCCGGGCGTTTCCAGCACGGCCAGCGCGTCCCGGCTGCGGCCGGCCCGACTGAGCGCCTCCGCCCGGAGCCCGCGAGCAAGACGCACGGCCAGGGTAGTGTCCACCGCCGCCACGCGTTCAAGATTCGCCGCCGACAGAGCGGCGGCGCCGGTTTCCCCGCGCCAGGTGTCCACCAGACCGATCAAATAGGTCTTGAGCAGGCGATGTGCGCCATCGTGGGCGCTGAGAAAAGCGCTGGGTGCCTGCGACGGCGCTGTGCCGGCCGGGTCCCAGCGGTCGAGCGCTAGCCGCAGACTGTCGAGTCCCCACTTGCCGGGCATGATGCCGGAAACGGCCCAGATCGTCCCGAGCTCGAGGGCCCAGGCCGGGTTGAGGGCTGCGGCTTGGGCCAGCGCTCGCCTCGTGCTTCGCGGCCGGCCGCGGCTCAGCTCGGCGGTGGCCAGCAGAAGATGGCCGGCGGCGCGCACGTCGCCGGGACGCCGGTCGTCGGTCAAGAGGTGCGCAAGAGCGGCGACCGCGGCGGGGTCGCCGGTGTAACTCGCGGTCCACACGCCGGTGAAGACGGCGTCGGACCCCAGGCGGCGGTACTCCTGGATAACCTCCCGGGCCGCCGCCTGATCGCGGGCGGCGAACGCTCTGAGCGCCCTGGCCTCGACCGCGATCTCGCTCCGGGGATGCGCCGCGACCAGCCGGTCCACCACCCGGTTGAGCTCGGGCAGCGCACCCTCACGCGCCGCGATGCGCGCCAGGTGAAGCAGCGCTCCCTCGTGGGTCGGCTCCAATGAGAGCGCCCGCTCGAAGGGGCTCCGCGCCAGTGCCAGCGGGCGGCCATCCAGCGGGCCGTTGTGGAACAGGACCTCACCCAGCTGGGTCCACGCCTCGACGTCGTCGGGATAGTCGTCGAGTACCCGGCGATAGTCCCGCTCGGCCTGGGCCGCGTCGCCGTTGGCATACGCGTGCCACCCGCTCACCAGGAGCCGGTCGTGCTCCGGCAGCGTGGTCGCCAGCCGGTGGGCGCGCTCCGCCGCCGCGCCCGCCACCGTCGGCCGCACCGTCCACTCGGCCGCGACGGCGAGGCGGTACCACGCCAGGGCGAAGGCGCTGTCCTGGTCGACCGCCTGCCGAAACCTCGCCAGCGCGTCGTCGAAATGTCCCTCTCTGAGCGCCCGCTCGCCTTCCAGATATGCCTTGAGCGCTGGGAGCGACGAGGTCGTGGCCGCGGCCAGGCGGGTGAGCCGTTCGCCCCGCCTTCCGTAACGGCTGCCGATGAGCTGCCGCGCCACCTGGTCCACCAGCTCGAAGAGCCGGCTCTCGTCACCGGCCTCGCTGGACGCCGCGGCCTGAAGCCGGCCCTGCGCGTCGTACAGCGTCGCGCGAATCATCAGCCGGCCTCCCGCTTCCACCACATTGCCGGAAAGGAACAGCGCCGCGTCGAATCGCCGGGCGACGGCCTGCCCGTCCGGCGGCGAGCCCGCGCCAGGCCGCAGGAATGCGAGCAGGGCACGGGGATCGACGCTGCGCAGCGGACCGGCGCCGTCGAGCTGGGTACTGAAGAGGTCGATCATCCCCTGTTCCAGGTAGGCGAACCGCTGGTCGCCCAGGACCCCGAAGGGGAGCACCGCGATGCGCACCGGAGCGCCGGAGGCGGAGGGCGCCGCAACGCCGCGCTGGCCGGAGCGCGCGACCCGATCGCGTACGGCCGTGTAGCCCAGGGCGAGTCCCGCCACGGCCACCGCGGCCAGAACCAGGGCAGCGGGATGCCGCCGGAGTCGCGCGAAGGGACGACCGCGCCTGATCCACGCCTCCTGACTGATGCGTTCGCGAGCACCCGCTGCTCGGAGCGCCCGAACCAGCGATTCGGCATCCGGGAAGCGGTGGTCTGGGTGCTTGCCGAGGCAGCGCTCCACGATCCGTGCGAGCGCTTCCGGAACCTCCGGTCGCAGCTGGCGGATCGGTGGCGGCTGGTCGTGGCGGATGGCGTTGATCAGCGCGTTGTCGTCGTCGGCGGCGAACGGCCGGCGGCCCGTCAGCGCCTCGTAGAGCACTACGCCCAGCGACCACAGGTCGGTGCGACGGTCGACCTCACCGGGCCGGGTCTGCTCCGGGCTCATGTAGGCGACGGTTCCCGGCCGCGCCGAGGGTCCGGTGACCGTTTGGCCCGCCGTCTTGGCGATGCCGAAGTCGAGGATCCGAACCCGTCCGTCCGGCGCCACCAGGACGTTGGACGGCTTGATGTCGCGGTGCACGATGCCGGCTGCATGGGCCGCCGCGAGCCCTTGGGCCACCTGGATTGCGATCGCCTGGGCGTCGGACACCGGGAGCGGCCCGCGCTCGAGCCGCCGGCGCAGCGTCTCGCCCTCGTAGAAGCCCATGACGATGAAGGGCCGGCCGTCTTCTGCCTGGGCGGTGTCGTGCACGGTGGCGATGTTCGGGTGGTCGAGCGCCGAGGCGGCCCGCGCTTCGTTGCGAAAGCGGAGGATGGCTTCGGGGTCCGCCGCCACTGAGGAAGGAAGGAACTTGAGGGCGACGGTCCGCCCCAGGGTGCGGTCCCGGGCGAGGTACACCGTGCCCATGCCTCCGCTGCCCAGCGGCCGGATCAGCTCGTAGCGGTCCAGCACGACCTGTCCCGGCGCATCAAGCAGAGGCGGGGCCAGCTCCACGACGGACCGCTCCAGGATGCTGTCCCGCCCAAGCTCGCTCGAGCGCAGCACCCGTTCCACTTCGCGCCGGAGCGCGGGATCGTCGCAGGCCTCGCTGAGGTACGCCTCGCGCATCGCCGGAGGCAGTTCGAGCGCCTGATCGAGCACGGGCTGCATGCGGGCCCAGACCTCCGGGGTGATCACGGCGGCGACTCCTCCTCGGGCGCGAGCCACGCGTACAGCAGGCCACGCGCCTTCACCCAATCGCGTCGCACGGTCCGGGGAGCCACGCCCAGAGCTTCCGCGATCTCCTCTTCGGTCAGCCCGCCGAAGAATCGGTACTCAACCACCTGGCCGAGGCGCGGGTCCAGCTCGCTCAAGCGCTCCAGGGCTTCGTCCAGCTCGATCAACGTGTCCGAGCGCTCGTCCAGAGAAAGGCTGTCGACTTCAAGTGACACCCGGCGTCGCTCTCCGCCGCGCTTGGCCGTCGCGTGCCGCCGGGCGTGGTCCACCAGGACGCACCGCATCGCCCGTGCGGCGACCGCGAAGAAATGGGCGCGGTCCCGCCAGGCGGCGCGGGTCTGATCCACCAGCTTGAAATAGGTTTCGTGCACCAGGGCGTTGGTGCTCAGCGTGTGGTCGGCACGCTGTGCGGCCAGGCGCCTGCGCGCCACTTTGCGCAGCTCGTCGTAGACCAGGGGGAACAGCCGGTCGAGCGCTTCGCGGTCGCCCGCGCGGGCCTCGAGCAGGATGGCAGTAACGTCTCCCGGCACGGTTCTGCGACAGTACAAGCTTTTCTCGGGCGGCGTCAAGCTGCCGGATCGCGAGCGCTGACCCGCCACGGGGCTTGAATGCGAGTCTTGGTGCGTCGCTAAGCCGGGATATCGGCCGCCGCAGCGCCGCTCCAGGCCGTGGTTCCCCGGTACACGCAGACGCCGGTCTGGGAGAGAAACACCCGGGTGCCACCTTCGTCGCCCGGAGCCGGCGCGTTCTCCTGCAGCACGGTGAACGGCCCATACCCCTTCTCGGGCCAGGCCGCGCTTCCGTCGGCGATGGCCGCCGGGAAGCGAAGTGGCGGCACCGCGCCGGGTGCCGAGTCGGTGGGTGAGATCCAGCCCGACTGTACCAGCACGCCGTCGGCGAACCGCCGCCGCTCCACCAGCGTGCGCGAGTCGCCGGCCGGCTCGCCTCCGAGGACGACCACCACCCATTCGATCGCGTTCGGAGCCGCGGGGCGCTTGGGGGAAAACCGGTGCAGCAGCACGAGGGCCGACACAGAGGCGAACGGCTCGATCTCCGCGAACGCCGGGTCGTCGGCCACGGCATCGAGCATCGTCCGCGCGCGCACTGGATCGATGAGAGCGTCGTCCGCCAGCCACCGGTCGCACAGCCGCATTGCGGGCGCGATCACCGCCGCGGCATCGGGAACCGACACCGCGTGTTCCGCCCACCGGCTGCTGGACGTCGAGCTGTGCGCGCGATAGAACAGGCGCGGATGGACCCGGAGGCGGTCCCATGCCGCTGCCGGCAGCTCGATCGTGCCGGGCGAGTCCAGGGTCGCCTGCGTCTGCCACGATGCAAACGCGCGGTCGGGCGGCAAATCCGCGACCCCTAAGAGGGCGGGATCAGCGACCACCTCGAGCGCCACGAAGCAGTTTGGCGGCCCCTCCACCCGAAACGATGGAGGGGCGTCTTGCCTGCCGTAGAGCCGCCATCCCACCGCGGCCAATCGGCTCATCGTCGGTTCAGCATCAGCCCCATGCTCGAGCGTCGAGCTCGTGCGACGCGAATGGGTTCGGACCGTCGCCCTCGTCCCGCGCCGCCGACGGCGTGATCACCCGCACACGGGGTGCGTCCGCCGCCGACTCGTCATCGACCGATACCATGAGGCCGGGCCAGTCGGTCTGTCGCTCGCTCGCGCTCAGGACCCGATAGTAGAGGGTGTCGTGCCGCGACAGCCGCTGCCACGCGTCCGCGGGGAGCGTGAACGTCGTCACGCCGCCCACTTCGGCGGGAATGAGGCCGATGGTCGGCGTCTCCCAGGTGGCGTAGTGCGTTTCGGGAGTGCGCTGCCCCGCGTGCGTTTCCGCCAGGAGCGACCAGTGTGCGGCCACCTGCACCGCGAAGTATGGGTTGACGCCGGTCCGCACCTCGAACGCCAGGCTCGGCGCGCTTCGCTCGATCGTGACGGGTCCGGCGATGGCCGGACGGGCCCGTTCGCTAAACTCCTTTCGGCTCCGCTCCAATCGGCCGTTCCGGCTGCGGCGACGGATGCCCTGCGCCCAGCTCTCGAACTCGTCATCGGTCATGCTGGCGCCATCGAACGTAAAGAGCGACGAGCGTCCGGCCACGTCGATGTACACGCAGCTCGCCCCGAGCCCGAGGCTCACGGGATCGGTAATCGCGTCGAGCGCCGCACGGGCGATGTCTTCCGGGCTCACCGAGCTGGATAGCCCGCGCACCACTGCCGCCCGGCCGGTGAGGTGCTCGCTGCTCGGGTCGCCGTCCAGCGACGCGTTGAGCGCGGGGTGGCGGTAAGCGGAGTCGATCTTGACCGCGCGGCCGAGCTTGGTCCGGATCGCCTGCAGCGCCTGAACCAGGGACGGAGCCACGCGGGCATACCGTGCTCCCGGGGCTCTCAGCTCCCGCAGCGCGAAGTTGGTCGAGAGCATCGTCTGTTCCCGCCCCTGCACATCGATCAGCGGGATCAAACCGTTGGCCACGGGGTCGCTGTAGTCTTTCCCGTCCGCCGGCTGGCTCACCGTCGGGATCACCACCCCGCTCGGGTAGCGGATGCTGCTCGCCGTGGCTGCCCCGCCGCCGGCTGCGCCGCTCACGCTGATGCTCGGCGCCTGGTCCGGCTCGACACTCACCGCGTAGTTCGACCACTGGGTGTCGTCCGCAAAGTGCCCCACGTAGTACACCCGGCCGGACGCCGCGAGCGCGGACCAGACGCCGGCGGGGGGCGTATAGGTCGCGTCGGTCTTCAGCCCTTCGACCCAGGAGCCGTAGTGGTTCGCGCTGGTGCGTGCCCCCGCGTTGTCGGAATCAAGCAGCTCGCGGCCGGTCGCCAGCTCCACCGCGTACATCGCGCGATCGCCCAGCGACACCTGGAACACCGGCGGCTGGGTCGCGCTCGCGCTGTGGGGGCCCTGAATGGAAGGCTCGGAGCCCGTGGTTGGACCGCCGCCGGCTGTGCCGGTTGATACCGACGGTGCATCACCGGCTTCAGCGGTGACCGCGTAGTTGGACCAGGCATTGTCGTCGGCGACGTGGGCGCGATAGAAGACCTGACCGGACGCGGCCAGAGCCTGCCACTTGTCTGCCGGCGGCGTGTACGACGGATCGGACCGAAGGCCTTCGACCCAGGAGCCGTAGTGATTCGATGCGGTCCGGAGTGACGCGTTATCCGAGTCCAGCAACGAGGCCTGCGATGCCAGCTCTACGGCGTACATTCGGCGACCGCCGAGCGACACCGTGAACGTCGGTGGCGAGCTGGGCGAGGCGCTGGCCGGTCCGTTGATCGCGGGTGCGCCGCCGCTAGTGGTCCCACCCGTGCCGCCCATGGCCTGCTCCACTGCCGCGAGCGCGTTCACCCGTCCGTAGCCGAACTCGTCGCTGTGCCCGTTGGCGTCGTACAGGCTCCGATCGCCGATCTTCTCCGCGGTATTGCGCAGGATGCGGCGGATGTCGGCCAGCGTGAGCTGCGGGTTGGCGGAGATCATCAGCCCGATGACGCCGGCCACGAGCGGCGTCGCGGACGACGTCCCGCCGAAACGGGAGGTGTAGTCGCCGGCCGCGTCGCCCAGCGAGGCGTTGCCCGCGTTGTACCCTGAGGCACCCCGCCGGTCCACGGTGAAGATCCGGGGATCCCCGGCCGCGCTGTCGCCGCTCGACGGAGCGCAGATGAAGATCTCGGGCCCGAAGTCGCTGTAGGGCGACTTGGTATCCCGCGCACTGGAGGCGGCAATCGCCATCACGTCGGGGTTGGCCGCGTATCCGTCATCCGATACCAGCTCGTTCCCGTTCCCCGCCGCGAACAGCACCGGGGTGCCCTTTCCACCCCGCCCCTTGGTGCAGGCGTAGCGGATCGCGGCGCGTACGTTGTCCACCAGGGTGAACGGTCCAGCATTATCGGGCGGGCCCCAGCTGCAGCTGATGACGTCCGCCCCCTGATCGGTCACCCAGCGGAACATGTCGGCCTCGTCGGCGACGCCGAGCATCGCGGGGGTGCGCACGGCCAGCAGGGAGCAGCCGGGCGCCGAGCCGAAGGCCTTCGCGCCGCGCGCCACCGCCACGCCGGCGCACGACGTGCCGTGCTTGTCGTCGTCGCTCTTGGGCGAAGCGTCGGCCTGGTGGGTCGCGAAGTCGAATTGACCCCGGATCTTTCCCTGAAACTCGGCGTGCTGCAGGTCCACCCCATCGTCCAGGATCGCCACCGTGACGGACGAGCTTCCCCGCTGCTTCGCCCATGCGTCCTCCACCTTGGCCAGGCGCAGGTGCCACTGTTGATTGAGGAAGTCGCCCTCCCGGGCCACCGCGCGGGCACGCGCCCGGGCAGCGCGTTGCGCGGTGGCGGTGGCGCGCCAGTAGCGCCGCTCGATGAAGTCGGCGTGGGCCAGGGTGGCAGCGCCGCTCTCGATGTAGAGGTTCGCCAGCGCGACCGGGCCGCGGGGCCCCTCGGCTTCGGGCGCCTCGAGCACGAACCCGTTCGCGAGGTATTCGGCCGGCCGCACGATGCGCACGCCGTTGGTTGCGTTGAGCGCGTCGATGTCGGCGCGCGACATCGCCGGCTTGAAATCGGCGATGAACTGGCGGGTGACGAAGCTGACCTCGGTCGACTCCGGGTCGCGTCGCACGGCCACGGCCGCAAGCTCGACGGCGGGCTCCTCGCGGAGGGCGATAACCGACTCGAGCACGGCTGCTTCCATCCGCGCGCTCGGAGCCGCGCCATTCACCGGCTTGGTTTCGAAGATGTAGAGCCCGTAATGCGGGATGAACGCCCGGCTATCGGACTCCTCGTCCAGCAGGCGGCGTGCCCGAAGGCTCAGAGTGGGTGAATCCCACCGCTCGCCCTTCACGAACCGCACCGCGAAGTAGCGCGCCTCCCGCACCAGAGGCATGCGCTTTCCCTGGACGTAGTAGTAGCTGGTCCGGTCCATTGTCATCGTTTCGGCCATGACGCTCTTCCTCCCGCATCACCCGTCATGCGAGCATGTCCCACGTGAGATCGATATGCGCGCCGGGGCACTCGCGCCACGCGGTCTGCACCCGCTCCCCGGATTCCATTATTCGCGCCGCGCGGTACTCGGCGACGCCCCACGGACCGCCGGCCTCCACCACGCGGGAGATCGGCGCTACCAGCTCCACTTCGCCCACCCGCGGCATACCGGTGCCCAGCTGGACCGGGGTCGCCGATTCGTCTCCCCGAAGCCGCACCGCCACCTCGAGCGCCGCCATCCGGCGCGCGGCGAAGTCGATGCCGGTGGAGAACACCAGATTGAACCGCACGTCCTCGAGGAAGATCCGCGACTCCTCCAGCGTCACCGAGGCCGGTGACACCGGAGCGTAGACCGCGGCGACTTCCCCGCTCGGGCTTGCCGCAACGTCCGCGGCCTCACCTGGACCGAGCCGCCGCTCGCATTGCACGGTCTCATACACGGCCGGCGAGGTGTAGCGGCGTACCTCCGCCACGTCCACCGCATGCTCCACCCGGTTGGTCACCCTGACCGCGTTCGCCCCCGGCTCGACCGACACCGGCCCCGCGCCCCACGGGCCGGTGATCCGGCCGAGGTGGAGATCGAGCCCGGACTCCAACCGGCTGCCGTCGCTCAGATGAAACGCAATCGTGCCCAGGACGCCGCCCTGCTCCAGCGCTGTGCGGAGAACGACTGCGTCAGGCAACGCGGCGCGGAGCACGATGTGGAGTGCGTCACCCACCTCGGTCACGTCGGGCTCCGCGATGGGGCCGGCCAGCGTGACCGCCGACAGCTCGGTGCGAGCCGCCACGGCTGTGGGGAGGTCGAGCGCGAGCAGATTCCACTCGGCGTACGACGCGAGGCGGCCGCGGAGCGCGCGCCAGGCGAACGGCGGGATGTCGGGCTCGACCGTAGCCGCGAAGTAATAGCGGCCGTCGTCGGGTCGCTCCGCGTCGAGCACGGCATAGACCATCGCACACGGGCGATACGCGCGCGCGTGACCCGGCGGATAGCGGGTGATGCGATAGGCCCGGGGGACGACGAGGAAACGTCCCGGCTGGGTGAGCGAGGCCTGCACGTCGAACCACCCGGTCGCGAGCTCGGGACGGGGATCGTAAAGTCGGTGGTCGAGCCGGCCGAGCGCGAACGCATCCCGGCAGCCGACGCCGCGCCAGCCTACGGGATGTCGCTCCTGGTAGAACGCCCCGAGCTGGCGGCAGGGCGCGAGCACGTCCACGGCGCCGGCGGCCCCACGCTCTTCCCGCGCGTAGGTCTCCGGCAACTCGATCACGGGGTCGAGGACCCCCGGCTTGATGACCACACTCACGGGTCGGTCGCCTATCGGACGAGCGGCGATCATCGGCCGACTCGTCGCCGCGCTCGCCGTGTGCCGCCCCAGCCGCCGGACACCGGCCGCGGCCGCGACCCCGACGATGCGAGGCGGTGAGGCCCAGTCCACCGCGAGCAGGGCCTGCTTGCTCCCCACGATCGGCCGCACCCGCCCGCCGGAAACCGGGCGGTAGCACTCGTAGCGATAGGCGTAGCCGAGCCGAGCCTTCTCGCCGCCCTGGCCGGCCGGATCGGCGAGCACGCCGTAGGCGAGCCGGACCCACTGATCCGCCACGGTGAAGGTCGCGATGACCGTGTCGCCCAGCAGCTCGGCCGCGCCCAGCAGCTCCTGCCGTGCCGGCCGTCCGGTGGTGCTGTCCACGAACGGCAGTGAGAGTGTCACCCCGAGATCCTGCAGCGCGACCGGTGAGGCGTCGACGCCGAGCCGCGTCATCGCGTCGCGCGCCGCCGGCGGCGGAGCGAGCTTGAGCGTGATCCGGAGCGACGCGGCCAGCGCGGCGTCGCCCGACGCAGCGGTGCCCACCCGCTCAAACCGGAAGAGGAACCCGGCGGTATCCGGCGCGGCCGATGGATCCGGCGAGGGAAACTCCAGCGCCGGCAGATACCAGCGCTTCGACGGCGTGAGCCGGTCGGGATGGAGCGGCGCAGCCGGATCGGTGATCACGGGAAGCGCACGCGGCCGCTCCTTGCCGCTCAGGTCCACGAAGGTGAGGCCGAGGGTCACGGCCTGAAGCACGCCGCTGGTGGCGACCGCGAGCGGCCGCACGACCGGGCGTCCGGGCGTGAGCATCGCGGCAGTGGACATCATGGCGCCGTCCACCACCGCGAGCGCGGGCTCGGCGGCGTCCGCCCGCGCGCTTCGGCGCACTTCTGCTCGGGCACGCCGCGGCGTCGCTCGCACCGTGCCCGGGTTCGGGCTGGGCGAGACCAGGCGGACGAACGCGTCCCAGTCGCGTCCCTCGAGAGCGGACGGGAGCAGCGACTCGAGCCGCGACTCGATCCGGGTTTCCAGGCTTCGCCGGCCGATCACGCTTTCGTGCAGCGACAACGTGAGCCAGTCCGCCGGGCGCGCGCGAAGCACCCACGGCTCGTCCTGCGGATTGCCCGGGCGCTCGAGCACGATCCCGGCGACGCGGAGGAACGCGGGCAGCACCGCGCGGAGCAGCTCGGGTTCCTCCATGGCGCGGGGCCCTTCGTCCGCGAGCGCGCGCACCACGAGCACGCGATCCCGGATCGCGGCGCGCACCGCGCGCTCGATTGCCGGCGTCAGGAGGAGCCCCGCGGCATCGGCCTCGCGCGCGAGCAGGTCCCACACCGCCGACCATCGGCCGCTCACCTCGATGCGCCGGGTGCGCTCGCCCGCTTCGTGCGTGACGTCGGCGCGGAGCGTCAAGCCCGACGGCTCGCCCCGAAGCGCGGCGAGCACGGCGAGCACGGTGGCCGGTGGAAGCGAACAAGAGAGGGCTCCGGCCGCGGCGGGGCCGGAACCCTCAGCGGACGCGAGCAACGCGCCGTCGTCGGCCAAGAGCGAGAACCTGGCCGGGCGGGCATACGCCGGCCGCGCCGCGCGACCCGATTCGACCCGTCGCGCTGCGTCCGGCTCCACGCGGAGCGACGCATCGAGCGAGAGATATGCCGAGGCGATCAGGTGGGCGATGGAGGTCTCGTCCGGCGATGGGTCGCGCGCCAGCAACAGTACGAGCGAGAACACCGGCTCACCCGATGGCCCGAGGGCTACAGAGGGAGCGCGCGGGAGATAACTCCACGGCCCGGCGCCGCCGGCGCCCGGACCGAGCGGAAAGAGCAGGAGCTCCTCCTCTCGAACCGGGGCCGGAGACGCGGAGAGCGTCACGCCGGTCATGAGGCGTACTCCGCTAGGCGGACACCTCCGGGCTCAGGATTCTCCCGGCCGGGCGACGTGCCACCCGTCGGTGGTGAGGACGAGGTCGCGGCTCTCGCTCTCCATGTCGCCATTGCCGCGCTCCTTGCGCGCCTTCCGCGCGGTACGCGGCGGGGCAGCCACCGGCGCCGATGCGGCCGGCGCCGAGCGCGCTGTCCCCGCGTCGGCCCGAGGCGCCTCGGTGATGGCATATCCGCTCACCGAACGATCGGCGGCTTTGGCTCGCGCGCCCGGAGGTGCGCCCACTGCTGCGGCCGGCCGTGCAGCCGGCGGACCGGCCGCGCGTGGCGGAGCAGCGGGTGGAGCGCCGACACCGGTGGGCGGCGGGCCGATCGGGGCCGCCACACCCGGGGCCTCCTCCTCCTCCAGCAGGCTCCGGCGGGTGACACCCGGATCGTCCGGCGTGGGCACGTTGAGGATCAGCGGGCCGTTGCCGCGGCCCTCGATCCATTCGCCGGTCCACGACATGCCTTTGGTGAAGATGCTGCCGCGCACGGTGACGGTGATTCGGTAGCGGTAGGCCGGGAGAAATTCCGGATCGCCGGTGAAAATCTTGAGCCGGCGCGGCTCGTCCTGGTTGGCGTATTCCCACCGGAACCGGATTATGGGACGCTCTGCGCCATCCAACGTGCGGCCGGGCACCTCGAACTCCGCCTCGACGATCTGGGCATTGTTCTCCAGCGCGACACCCAGCGCGAGCGGCCCTACCTCGAGCACGCCCACCGAGTCGGCCCGGACCTCGATGGTGTTGTCGTTGGTGAGCGTGCCGTTGTCGCCGGGATCGAGGTCGATCACGTTGCGCTCGACCAGCACCCTGTCGTTGGGACTCTCCAGCGCGCTGGGCGGCTCGGTGAAATGCACCTTGCGCTTGATGAACGTCCTGTCCGGCGTCCATCCCTCGGGCGCGTTGGCGACGTCGTTGGCGTTCTTCTTGGCAAACGCCGGCGTCCACTTGCTGGTGTCCGCCGTGTCGGTGCTCTGGAACACGCGCGCGGCCCACTGCACGCTGCCACGGGTGTCGGGGTACCCGATCTGGGCCGACAGGAAGGCCACCGGATCGCCGACCCACCGGCGCGAGGCGTCGGACCAGTTGGCCACCGGCTTGACGATGCGGGTGACCTTCCGATCCCAGTCGTCCAGGTAGAGCGTGGTGAAGTACTTCCGCTCGGCGTCGGGATCGCGCTTGATCTCGTCGAAGAACCCTTCCAGCGAGCTGCTCACTACGTGGAGCTTGTTGTACCGGAAGGTCCGGGTTTCGTCGTAGCTCAGCTCCAGCTTGGTCTCGTCCCGCCGATACTTGAGGGACAACCCCCCGCCGAACCCGAAGTTCGAGCCCAGGAGCCCCGCGTCGGAGCTCGCGGGCTTCACGTCGGGCGGAGCGGGGTCGAAGATCCGCTCCTTCGCCAGCTCGGTGAACCGCTCTACGATCAGGTCGATCCGCTTGTTGACCTCCTGCTCCAGCTTGTCCCCGCCGGGCGCGGTGCCGTCGATCAGCAGCTCGACGGTAATCCCGCCGTTGATCCGGAGGTTGTTGAACTCCGCCTTGATGTCGCCGGAGAACCAGTAGTAACGGGCGGATGCATTGGCGGAGAAGTGCTGGAATACCCGGTCCCAGTTGCCCCGGATCTTGAGCCGCAGGTTGGTGGACCAGAGCGGAATGAGGAACGAGTGGCACACCGAGATCGGCGAGTAGGTGCCCCGGAACCCCTGCCAGAGGATCGCGGTCGGCAGCGTTCCGATCAGGCCGGACATGGCGTGCTCCGCGGCCGGATCGATGGGGCCGGGTCCCTGGCCCTGGAGATCCCAGTACCACGGCTCGAGCGCCGATCCGCCGACGTCGCGTCCATACGGAATGGTGCGCGGCGAACGGGCGATCTCGCTCCGCGGGCGGAGCAGCAAATCGGTGCGGCTGCCTCCGGGTGGGCCACCGGCAGGCGCGGGGGCACCTCCGCCACCAGCGGGCGCGGGGGCACCTCCGCCACCGACGGGAGCGGGCGTGCCGCCGCCCGTCGGGTTGGGCGTTTCCACCGGCACGCTGCCGTCGGGGCGCGGCGACAGGTTCGTGATCGACAGCTTGCTCGAGGTGACCGGCGTGGGCGCGAAGCCTGGCTCGAGGTTGTTGACCAGCCCCCAGAACCGGCGTTGCTGACCGCGGAGGCGCTGGATGAGCTGTTTCTTGGCGCTCTCGAGCACGGCCACCGGCGGCGCGGTGGTGGTAGTCACCGAGAAGACGCCGCCGGCGGTCTCACGAGTGCCCTGCACGCCGACCGTGGTGTCGGCGTTCTGGACGCCGACGAAGTGCAGCAGGTGGAACTTGTATTGTCCACCCTCGCCGCCCTCGCCGCGGCGGGCGATGCGGACGGCGCGGGGGAGCCAGTAGTAGCGCGCCGGCTTGCCTTCCGCCTGGAGCGCATCGTTCATCACGTCGGGCAGGAAGAGCAGCTCGTAGCGTGCT
>DASSUE010000404.1:0-9928 GCA_035707305.1 Gemmatimonadales bacterium | reverse complement strand
CCCATGCAGACCGAAATGGACCGCGAGAACCTGATGCTCACCTGGCAGGTGGCACCTGAGTTCACCATCGGAGCGGGGCGGCAGAACTTCGTTCAGGATTCAGCCGACAGTCAGACGCCGGTGCGCGCCACCGGAAACTCGGTCTTTGCCGGCGGTCGAGTCAGCGAGACCCGACTCAGCGCCGGCGTCTACGACTCCCGGTCCCAGGGAATCCACAATCTGAGCTCGTACGTCGCCGTGGGCCGGCGAATCACCGATTGGCTCGACGCGGAGGCATTTCTCCTCCAGAGCCGGCCCTCAGGCCGGCCCAGCAGCACGACGCCCATCGTCAACCTGCGGGAGCGGGTCTCATCGCGGGTGTCGCTCATGCAGCAAATCAGCCTGCAGAGCGGCTCGCCGCGGCTGCAGCTCGGCGGCAGCCTGTTGACCTCCGTGGGCGAGATCGCGGTCGATTACCAGATCGTACACCAGCCATTCGCGCCGTTCGACCCCTTCCGAAGCGCGCTCTCCCTTACGGCCCGCCTCCAGCTCGGCCGCTACTCCACCAGTGTGGGCACCTACATCCAGGCCGACGGCCGAGTCGACTACGCCGCGAACGCAGGCACGTTCCTCTATCTGGGCGAATTCGGCGTGCAGCCACAGCGCATCGGCGGCGGAGGCAGCATCGCGCGCTATGTCGTCCGTGGACGAGTGGTCGACACCGCCGGCGCACCAGTCGAGGGCGCGGCCGTGAGCCTCGGCACCGAGATCGTCTTTACCAACGCACGGGGCGAATTCCTGTTGCGCGCGCGTAGACCCGAGCGGTACTCGGTGGAGGTGAAGCCGGAGGAGTTCCTCCTGCCTGGCGCGTGGCAGGTCGTGAACGCGCCCGCCAGCGTGACGGCGGCGCCGGAGGAACGGGCCGCGGGCATCGAAATCACTCTGGAGCGGAGCAACTGAGCGGCAGAAAAAGGCGATGGTCGGATGGGTCGCAGACGGGACCGATCCGACCATCCGACACATTCCGTCAAGGCATCGCTACCTCGCCCGATCCGGTACCGGCGTAATCGATCACCAGCGCTACGCGCCGGTTCGGCAATCCCTGATCTCGCTCCGCGCCAGGCACTACCTGCCGTTCGCGCGCCTCCCCGTAGCTCACCACGCGTAGCCGATCCGCGCCCAGCTGCCCGGCGCCGGCCAGGTATTCCCGTACGGTCTCGCCGCGGCGCTTGCCAAGGCGCCGGTTGTATGCCGCGTCGCCGGCCGGGTCGGCGAATCCTTCGACCGTGATCACGGCCTCGGGATAGTACTCGCGCGCTACGGCCGAGAAGCGATCCAATACCGGCCGATCACTTTCACGCAGCTCAGCCCGATCGAAGTCGAAGTGCACCGGGACGTTGAACTTCAGCATGCCCTGCAGACGCTCGATGCTGACGTTGTACTCTTTTCGGAGCGACTGCAGCTCTTGCTCCAGCGCGTCGAGCCGCCGCTGATGGTCGGCGGTGAGCTGGGAGACGGAATCGACCCGCGAGCCAAGTTGGCGGTCGGACGCCTGCATTTCCTCGCGAATCTTCACCATTTCGGCGTCGAAATCCTTGCGGGTCACTTTCGCCGCGCATCCCGCGACTCCGAGCGCGCCAATCAGCACGGCGGTGGCTACCGGGATCCGCCGGGCGACCGTGTTGCGAACCATCGGCTTCCTCCCTGGAGATGAGCTTGCACGTTCCGGGCATTCGGCATCCAGATGCGGTGATGCAGGTCACCCGACCCGCGCACCATCGCTGCGGCGTCGATAAAGACGAAAGGCCGGTCCAAGTGGACCGGCCCCGAATCGGGACGGCGGGATTTGAACCCGCGACCCCTGCAACCCCATTGCAGTGCGCTACCGGACTGCGCTACGTCCCGAAACCAACGAGCGCGAAGTGTAGCGCGCGGGTCGGGACGGCGAAAGGGCGGTGTGACTGTCCCCACCTCAGCCCTCGAGGGACTGCACCGATACTAGATGCACGGCCGGCATGTCCTGATCGGGAAACGCCGGCCGGCGAGCCTGGACGGCACGACTAGTGCTTCTATTGGCACGCAGGCCGGTGTGGGACCGGCAGGGGGTGGGGGACCATGTTCGAGGACGAACGCCAACCTTGGGAATCCGAAGGAGATGCTCCTTGGGCGTCCAGCCTCTCGAGCTGGGAGTCGCCCGAGGACGAGGATGGCTGGCGCGGGGACCTGCACCATGAATTGCAGATCGAGGCGTGGCCGGAAGAGTTGGCCGGGCCGGAGTACTGGTTGTACAAAAAGCTGGGCGACGACGAAGCCTAGGTTTCACAAAACGCCGTTACGACAGGCCGCCACTGGCGGTCTTGTTTTTTTGTAACTATTTGACGAAATTACTTTTACATCAGGTTGAGCTGGACAATGCACATGAGCCCTTGGGTCCACAATCTGCCGAACCGACAGGCCATTTTGGTTGCCGAAAGCGTAAGCGAGACTGTGATTTACCCGAACAAAACCCGGTGGGGTCGCGGATTGTTAGCCAATCTGATGGCGCGGCGGCATCGTCTCGTGCCGCTGCTGAGACACATAGATGCGGAGAAACACGATGTCCGAAATGATCGAAACCACCCAGGAGCCCGGCGTCCTTGGTCCCGGGCAACCCGTGGCACCCACAGCGTGGGATCCGTTCCAGCTGATGGACCGGTTGGACGAGGAAGCGTTGCGGCGGGAGCTGGACGGCCTCCCGTCAACTGATCTGGTGTACGTGGTTCGCGAAGGGGGACAGGAAGTCATCGGCCTATCGAAAACCGGCGTGGACGAGTGCTGCATGGCGCTGGTCGCCCAAGGCCAGGTCATCCGGGAGGAAGAACTCTCCTACGAGGTGATCGGCGAGGACGACACGCGTGAAGCGCTCTTCAAAGTACGAGCCGCGCGATACGCGGTGTCGCCCTCAGGGCAGGAAGTGCGGCTCGACCAGGTCATCGGCGTGAAGCGTCAGCCGCTCTTTTACGATTCCGCCAGTCTCGATCTCGACGCCAAAGTTCCGGGTCGCAAACATCGCGGTCGGACCTACCGGGAGTTACTGCAAACCGACGAGGGCCGGGACTATCTCGCGTGGATGGCGGAGCATTTCTCGGAGGAGTCGGTGCGCGATTTCGTGCGCCGCATCCTGAATGGCGAGGAAGTGGTCGCCGAGCGGGCGCGGCAACTCAATCCCCATTGGTACGAGGCCGGCGCTATGAAGGCCGCCCGGAATGCCCGCTTCCGCCTCATCCCCGGGTCGGTTCGGGCGCAGGTCATCGGTCGCGCGCGCGGCGAAGGTCGTGCGCGGGTGATCGATCGCTCCGCCGCCCCGCCTCAGCCGGCTCCGCGAGCGATCGAACAGCGGGAGTCCCGCGGCGCGAGCGCGTTTGCCCCGACCGAAAAGCAGGTGGCCTTCTTCCAGCGGCTGGCAGACAGCTCGGTCTTCACCGAGGAGGAGCGAAAGCGCGCGCTCGAATGGCTCGCCACCCGTGCCACGCGCCAGACCATCAAGGATCAGATCGACTGGCTCAAGAACCAGGTCGAAAAGCGGAGGGCCGGCCAGGCGGCATGAGTTGCCGCTGAGTGAGTGCGGGGTCGCACCCGCCACTCGAACCTGAGCGATGAAGGCTGCAAGGTTTTGCACTTTGCAGCCTTTATCACACAACACAGGGGTCTGCGGCCGGCGAGTCCCGCTATGCTACACGCTCGTCATCACACGCCTTACCGCCACCCCGACCAAGGTACATATTTCGCTCATCAAACCTCGGATATGAGCACCCGTACATCCCAATCGCCCGCCATGGCGCCCAATCGGCGGCAGGCGCAGGAGGAGCTTCGTCTCACCGAGGAGCGCCTCACGCTCGCGCTGCTCGCGACGGACACGGGGATGTGGGAGTGGCAGGCCGGCACTGGCGTGCGCCATCTAGGCGAGCACTGGCCGCGGTTGCTGGGGCATCCAGCCGGCCGGTTGGACGGTGCGGGATTGCTCCCCGAATTGCTGATGCACCCGGACGACCTCGCGGGGGCGCGCGACCGCCTCGGCAGTCACCTCGAGGCACGAGCGGAACACTACGAGGCTGAGTATCGGGTGCGTACGGGCGCCGGCGAATGGCGCTGGATCCAGGACCGTGGCCGGGTAGTGGAGCGTGATCCGGCCGGCCGGCCGCTCCGCATGATCGGGATGCACACCGACGTCACCGAGCGTCGTGCCGCCCAGGCGCTGCTGGTTCGCGAGCGGGAGCGGGCGCTGGTGACACTGGCGTCCATCGGCGATGCGGTGATCACGACCGACAGCCGCGGCATCGTCGAATACCTCAATCCGGTGGCGGAGAATCTCACCGGATGGCCGCTCCAAGAGGCGCAGGGCGAGCCCCTCACCCGGGTCTGCCCGGTCCTGCACGAGCTCAGCCGCGAGCCGGTGGAGACGTCGGCCGAGCGGGTGCTCGACGAGGAGCGGCCTATGGGCCTCACCAGCCACCTTCTCCTGCCCCGGCGGGACGGCGTCGAGTTCGCCATCGACGAGTCGGCGTCGCCGCTCACCGATGCACAGGGCCGGCTGACCGGCGTGGTGATGGTGTTCCGCGACGCCACGCCACAGCGCCAGATAACCCGCCAGCTCTCGCACGATGCCACTCACGACGGCCTCACCGGGCTGATCAATCGCTCCGAGTTCGAGCGGCGGTTGGCCCGGGTCGTAGTGACCGCACGGGAGGCCGGGACCACGCACGGGCTATGCTATCTCGACCTCGACCGGTTCAAGACGGTGAACGATTCCTGCGGCCACGGAGCGGGCGACGCCTTGCTGCGCCAGCTGGCTGCGGCGCTTCGCGCCGACCTCCGGAGCCGCGACACCCTGGCCCGGCTCGGCGGCGACGAATTCGCGGTGCTGCTGGAGCACTGCGAGCTCGAGCAGGCGCGCCGGATCGCCGAATCGCTCCGCACCACCGTGGCCGACTTCCGGTTCACCTGGGAAGGCTCGACCTTTGGGCTCGGCGTCAGCATCGGCCTGGTGGAGGTGACAGCCGATACGGGTACCGAAGCCGACGTGATGCGGGCCGCCGATGCTGCGTGCTATCACGCCAAGCGGGCCGGACGGAACTGCGTGCACGTGAGCCGCAGCGACGATCTGTCCGCCGCTGCCGACCGGACTGACTGGGCCGGGCGGATCACCCGCGGCCTCGAGCAGAGCCGGTTTCGCCTCTCGGTGCAGCGAATCCTGCCGCTTCGACCCGGGGCATCGCCGCCCGAGCTCTGGGAAGTGTTTCTCCGATTGGAGGACGACGGCGGCGTTATGCTCCCGGCCGCCGCGTTTCTGCCCGCGGCGGAGCGCTACAGCCTGATGTCGGTCATCGACCGGTGGGTCATCCAGCAAACGATGGGGCGGCTGGCGGGGTGGCAGCCGGCCGATGGCCTCTCGCCACTCCCGCTCTGCTGCATCAACCTGGGTGGCAGCTCGCTCGGTGACGAAGCCCTGGTCGGCCTCATCGGCCAAGAGCTGGCGCTGCATCGATTGGCTCCCGCATCACTCTGTTTCGAGATCGCCGAGCCCGCGGTCCTGGCCGATCTGGCCCGGGCCGTCTCGTTCACCCGGGCCCTCCGCTCGCTGGGCTGCCGGGTCGCGCTGGACGATTTCGGTGGCGGGCTCGCGTCGCTACACCATCTGAAGGCGTTGTCGCTCGACTACCTGAAGCTGAGCGCCTCCATCACCCGCGACCTGCAATCGGACGCCCTGCAGGCTGTCGTGGCCCGCGCCGCGAGCGAAGCCGCGGGCGTGCTCGGCATACCCATGATCGCGAAGGGCGCGGACACGCCCGAGATCGTGGCGGCTCTCCGCCAGGTGGGCGTGCATTACGCGCAGGGCTTCAGCTTGGCGCCGCCCCGCCCCATCGAGGATCTGATCGCGGAGGCCGGCGCCTCGTGCCCCATTCCATGATCCGCCGGCTGGCCGTCGTTGTTCTGCTGGCCGCCGGTTGCGGCGGTGAACCGGTCGAACCGGGCAACCAGGTTCCCGTGTTTACCGTCACCCTCGATCCACCCGATCCCGTCCTTGGGATCGGCGCGACCGGCGCACTCACCGCCACCACCTTGAGCGCCGACGGGGCCGTCCTGACCGGGCGGGAGGTCAGCTTCACCAGCTCCGATCCGGCGGTCGCCACGATCGATGGCAACGGAGTCGTCACGGGCGTGGCCGCCGGACCCACACAGATCACCGCCACCTCGGAACAGCGGAGCCGAACCGTCACGCTCACGGTGAGCAGTGTACCCGTCGCGTCGGTGACGGTTTCGCCGGCCACAGCCGATCTCGCGACGGGAGCGTCGCTGACGCTCACCGGCGCGGCCTTCGACGCCGGGGCCGCGCCACTTCCGGGTCGGATCTTCGCCTGGACCTCGTCGGCCCCCACGATCGCCACGGTGTCGTCCCTCGGCGTGGTGCGCGGAGTCGCAGCGGGGAGCGTCACGATCACCGGCACGTCGGAAGCACAGTCGGCCACCGCAACGATCCAGGTCTTCGTGCCACCGGTCGTCACCATCGAGGTGACGCCACCGACCGCCGGGGTCGGCATCGGGGACAGCCTCCAGCTCGAGGCCCGGCTCGAAGACGCCGACGGCAATCCAATCACCGGGCGTCCGGTGACATGGCAGAGCTCCAATGAGCTCCTCGCCACCGTGAGCTCCACCGGCCTGGTGCGAGGGCTCGCACCAGGAGCGGTGACGATCACCGCGAGCGCGGAAGGAAAGAGCGGCACCGCGGACATCGCGGTGACGCTCAGGTTCACGTCGGTGAGCGCCGGCGGTGATTTTACCTGCGCAGTGACCCCGGTGGGAACGCTGTATTGCTGGGGCAGAAACGCCGGTGGGTCGCTCGGGATCGGCACGTCGGGTAACCGCATCGAGCCTGCGGCCGTGAGGTTGCCGCCGGGCGTCCGGTTCGACTCCGTGAGTGCGGGACACGACCATGCCTGCGCGCTCGCACGCGACGGCTCGATCTACTGCTGGGGATCCAACGGCTCGGGGCAGCTCGGCACCGGAGATCTCGCTTCCCGCAGCACGCCGACGCCGATCCTGGCACCGTTCGGCACCCCCGCCGTGAGCTATACGAACGTGTCGGCCGGTGACCGCTTCACCTGCGCACGCTCCACCGACGAGCTCGCCTATTGCTGGGGATTGAACTTCGACGGCCAGCTGGGAAACGCGGAGAACGCCGGGGTGGCCACGGGCAACCCGCGTCCACTCGAGGTCCAAGGCGGTCCCTTTGCCGTCGTGAGCGCGTTCCGCGGCCACGCCTGCGCCCTCACCGATGTCGGGTTCGCGGTCTGCTGGGGTAACAACACGACCGGGCAGCTGGGCCGCGGCGGATCGACGAGTCCGGGCGATTTCCTGCCGGCGCAGGTGAGCGGGTCGCGCCGCTTCGCGGCAATCGCGGCGGGCGACGGCCACACCTGCGCGGTGGCCCTGCAGGACGCGACCGGCTGGTGCTGGGGCAGCAACGCCAATGGTCAACTAGGAACGACGCTGGGCGGCGGTGCCTCGCTCTCGACGTTCCAGGTGTCGGTGAGCGGTACGGGAACCTTCGCGTCGATCGCGGCGGGAGTGGGGTTGACCTGTGCGGTAAGGCCGACCGGAGACGGATTCTGCTGGGGGTCGAACGCGTTCGGTCAGCTCGGCATCGGGAGCGAGCTGTCGCAGCCGTCCCCGGCGCAGCCGCGCGCGGTCACCGGCGGGCTCGATTTCCGCTCGATCGATGCAGGAGTCGCCCACGCGTGCGGCGTCGCCACCGACAACCGCGCCTACTGCTGGGGACGGCCCAACGATGGGCTCAACTTGGACGCGAACGCGCTCGGCACCGGTTCGCCCGCGATCACGCGCGTCCCGGCCCCGGTCAGCGGCCAGTAGGAGCTACTTCACCGCCACGTTCTGCGAGGGATCGCCTCCGCTGTTGCATGAGAGCGGTTCGCCGAGCGGAGCGGGGTCGACGATGAAGCCGGTCGTATCGGCAAGGCCCATCAGCTTTCCAACGATCAGCACCTGACCCTCGGAGACACCGAGCACCCGCGCCGAATCACCGGCGGCCGGGGTGATCACGCCGATGGTCCCGTCACTGCTCTCCCAGGTTACCGGTCTGAGGCCGGTGGGCAGTCGCTCGCCGAGCGAATCATAGGCCTCGATGGCGACATCGGTCGCGAACCCACGCCGCAAGCATACGGCGTCGGGAACCACGTTGACGGAGAACACCAGCCGCCGGACTACCAGGCCGACCGTATCGGTCCGGCCGGTCACGGCTGCGATGATGTCGGCCTTTCCCGGCCCGACCGAGGTTACCAGACCGTCCGGATTGACGGTCGCGATCGACGGATTCGAGCTGCGCCACGACACCTGGCGACCGCCGAGGATGTTCCCCTGCGCGTCCCGCGCCGCCGCCACCATGCGCACCGTATCGGTCACGAAGACGGTGTCATTGGGCGACGAAAGGTCCAAGCTTACCACCGAGACGAGGCCGGGAGGTGTGGGATCCACCGGTACGCCCGCTGAACAGGCCGCGAGCACGGCGACGAAACCGCCCGTCAGAAGTCGCATGGGTTTGCGCATGGGTCGGGTAGTCACGCAGTTCATCCGTGCATCGTGCAGCATGCAAGCCTTGGCAAGGCCGCGCAGTTTGTGAAATCGCGCGGCAGCGGAGAATTCCGCCCCCCGTGGGCGGCACCGAGTTAGCTCTCTGCGAAAATCGTGCTGTGTCTTGCACGTGGGGTGGGCCCGATTCGTGCATTGACAAGAGTGGCAACGTGTTACCAGCCGCAACCCGGCTATGGCCGCAACCTCTCGATCAATGTCCGAGCCCACCCCCTCCGCCGTTCCGGCTTCCGCAGCCGGGCCGACTCCGGCCAATGCCGCCTTCGATCGAGCCGCCGCTACCATCCTGGGCAGCATGGTCACGCTGATCGCGGCGCTGAGCTTCCTGTTGGTCGAGGTGTCGGTGGGTAACGATCCCGGTCAGGTACCGGTGGCCGCCGCTCAGGCGGAATCGCGAGACACGCCCTGACGTGGCTGCGGCGCGACTGTGATTGGGCCTGACTGCGATTGGAAGGAACGGAAACACGCGAGGAGCTGCAAGAGCCGGTGGTCGGGATTGAACCGACGACCGCCCGATTACGAATCGGGTGCTCTACCACTGAGCTACACCGGCTGAAAATCTGAGGGGCGCACGCTGGCCCCTGATTGACCGCAGCGACGTGCGCCCCTTGAGTGCCCTGGCGCGGATTCGAACCGCGACGCCTTTCGGCACTACCCCCTCAAGATAGCGTGTCTACCAGTTTCACCACCAGGGCGGACAGCCACAAAAATTACGGGGCTAGTGATCTATTCGGAAGGGGGCGCTTTCGACCTCCGGCAATCCGGCGATCGATGCCACGAGCGTGAAGCCGTCACCTTCCTTGTCGACGCGAAGGTCGTTGAACATCGCCACTCCCTCGTCCAGGCGTTCGGTGCGATCACCGCGCAATCTGGCGTCGCCGGGATTCTGCCCGAGCCGCATTTCCACCTCGCCATCTGCACCCGGCACCGTCGCGCCGCTCGCATTGACGGCGGCCACCTGCACCGCCGGAGTCAACCGCTCGTCCCGTTGGGCGTCGGTCGGCTGCACCAGGAACGAGAGCCGGACGACCCGGTCGTCGTCATCGTCGCCGCCGCCGCTGGTGCCGCGAGCCTCGAACTCCTCGTTACCGAATCCACTCACGACCGCGGTGACCCGGTTGCGGCCCGCCGAAGTTCCCAGCGTCCATCGCGTGCTGGCCTGGCCGTCGCCACCGGTGGTTGTGATCACCGGCTTCACCGATCCACCCCCGTCGGTCACGATCCAGGCGACCGTGACCCCGCCCAGGCCGCGCCCCGCCGCATCGGTGACCCGGATGACCAGCGGCGCCGGGAGCTCGGTCCCTGC
>DASSUE010000403.1:0-5424 GCA_035707305.1 Gemmatimonadales bacterium | reverse complement strand
ATGGCAGGAACGAGTGGCCACGATGCGTAAAGCTGCCGAGCTGATTCGGGAGCGAAAGTACGACCTGGCCGCGATTATGGCGCTCGAGGTCGGCAAGAACCGGCTGGAGGCGATGGGGGATGTCGAGGAGTCGGCTGATCTCATCGACTATTACGCGCAGCAGGTCGAAGATGCCGACGGGTTCGCTCGGCCCATGGCCCAGGTCACCACGATCGAGCGGAACACCGACGTGCTGCGGCCGTATGGCGTGTTCACCTGCATTGCCCCGTTCAACTTTCCCCTCGCGCTCTCGGCGGGCATGTCGAGCGCCGCGCTGGTGGCCGGCAACGCCGTGGTTTACAAGCCGGCCGAAGACGCCCCCTGGACCGGCCTCGGACTCTACGAAGCGTACCGGGATGCCGGCATACCTCCCGGCGTGTTCAACCTGGTCATCGGCCACGGGACCGAGATCGGCGATACGCTGTGGCAGCATCCCGGCGTGGACGGCGTGGTCTTCACCGGCTCCAAGCAGATCGGGCTTCGAATCCACCACGGTCTGAGCCAGCGGTGGATCAAGCCGGCGCTGCTCGAGCTTGGCGGGAAGAACGCGGCCATCGTGATGGACACCGCGGATCTCGACGCGGCTGCGGAAGGCGTGATGCGGTCGGCGTTCGGGCTCCAGGGCCAGAAGTGCAGCGCCACGTCCCGGGTCTACGTCCACCGCGCCGTTCGTAAACCGTTCGTCGAAAAGCTGCTGGAAAAGACGTCGGCCATCCGGATCGGCGATCCGACCGAGCGCGACGTTTACCTGGGACCCGTGATCAACGAGAAGGCGGTGGCACGCTTCGAGCGGGCCGCCGAACAAGCCCGGAATGAAGGGAAGCTGCTGGCCGGCGGCGACCGGCTCAACAGCGGGTCGCTGGCCAGGGGCTACTACGTGGCGCCGACGATCGTCGAGCTTCCCAAGTCGAGCTCGCTGTTCGAGGACGAGCTGTTCCTGCCGTTCCTCGCCCTGGCAGAAATCGGAAGCCTGGACGAGGCCCTGGCTGAAGCGAACAAGGTGGAGTACGGCCTCACTGCGGGCATCTTCTCCGGCAAGCGGGAAGAGGTCGAACGCTTCTTCGACGAGGTCGAGGCGGGTGTGTGTTACGCCAACAAGCGCACCGGTGCGACGACCGGAGCGTGGCCGGGGGCGCAGTCATTTTGCGGCTGGAAGGGTTCGGGCTCGACGGGGAAGGGAGGGTGCGGACCCTACTACGTGCAGCAGTTCTTGAGGGAGCAGAACAGGACGGTCATTACCAGCGACTGAGGTAAGCAAGCAGTACGAGTACGAGTACGAGTCCCTCCGTCTCCGTTACTCGTACGTGTACTCGTACTCGTACTCGTACTCGTACTCGTACTAGTCTTCTGCCAGACACTCCTCCAAGATCCCCAACCCTGTATCCACATCGTACTCGTCGAGAACGAGCGGCGGAGCGAGCCGGATGACGCTCTTGCCGGCCCCAAGCAGAAGCAGGCCCCGCTTGAACGCCCGCTCGGTGAGGCGATCCACCAGGTCCGGATACGGCTCGCGGGTCTTGGCGTCCTTCACGAACTCCACCCCGATCATCAACCCGCGGCCCCGCACGTCGCCGATCACCGGGTAGCGCTCCTGCAGCCGCCGCATCCCAGCCACCAGGCGATCACCCATGGCCTGGACGTGCGGAAGCAGGCCTTCGACGATGTCGAGTGTCGCCAGCGCCGCAGCACAGCTCAGCGGGTTGCCCCCGAAGGTCGAGCCGTGTGCCCCGGCGGTCCAGGTCATGACCGACTCCTTGGCGATGAACGCGCCGATCGGCATGCCGGAGCCGAGTCCCTTGGCTGTGATCAGGATGTCGGGCTCGACGTCCTCCCAGTCGCAGGCCCACATCTTCCCGGTTCGCCCCACGCCGCTCTGCACTTCGTCCGCCACCAGCAGGATGCCGTGCCGGTCGCACATCTCCCGGAGGCCCTTCAAGAACCCGATCGGCGGGATGACGTAACCGCCCTCGCCCTGGATCGGCTCCACGAAGATGCCGGCCACGTCCTCGGGGTTGAGCTGGCGCTCGAACAGCTGTTCGAGGGCACCAAGCGAGTCCCGCACCGCGGTCATCGGATCGCTGCCCGCGCTCCGGTACGGGTTCGGATAGTTGACGTGGTAGACCTCGGGCAGAAACGGCCCGAAATGAGACCGCTGCTTCGCCTTGCTTGAGGTGAGGCTCATCGCGCCGTAGCTGCGGCCGTGGAACGACCCGTGGAACGCGATCAAGGCCGGCCGGCGGGTGTGGTAGCGAGCCAGCTTGATAGCTCCTTCGACCGCCTCGGTGCCCGAGTTCGACAGAAATACGCGCTTCCGGCTCGAGCCGGGCGCCGAACGGCCCAGGCGCTCGGCCAGCCGCGCGAACCCGTCAAAGTAGAAATCGGTGCCACAAATGTGGAGGAACCGGCCAGCCGCGTCCTGGATCGCCTGCACCACCTTCGGGTGGTTGTACCCGGTTGAGGTCACGGCGATCCCGGCCATGAAGTCGATGTAGCGGTTGCCGTCCACGTCCTCCGCCATCGCACCCGCACCGCCCGCAATGGCGAGCGGATATTCCTTGATGTAGGACGTCGAGGTCCAGGCTTCGTCTCGCGCGACGATGGCACGCGCGCCCGGCCCCGGCGGCGGCGTAACGATCCGCGGATAGCCCCGCTGCGCGGCGGACGCGCCCTTCGGGTCGGTCGCTGTCGCCGTCATGCTCTGGCCTCTGCGAGCTCGCGCTCATAGGTCCGCCACCAGGCCTGGCCCGACTCGGGCAGCAGATAGATCGGATCGTAGTACTCGTACTTTCTCGTCAGCGCTTCGGGATCATCCTGCTCGATCCCGGTGCGATAGTTCTTGGTCCAGTACGAAATCCCCAGCTCCCGGTCGTAGTCGGCCAGCTGATGGACCCAGCGCTTGCCCACGAACGGCACGTCGCACACGATGCGCGGCGTGGCGAACCCGGGCAGGTAGCCCATGATGTCGTGCTGGAGCTGCTGGGCCTCGAACACGCCGAGCCGCCAGTGCTCGGAGTTGGGGATCATGTCGCACATGTAGAAGTAGTAGGGCATGATCTTGGCATGATCGAGCATCATGAAGCACAGCTCGACCAGCTCGGCCGCGGTCGTGTTCACCCCGCGGAGCAGTACCCCCTGATTGCGGACGTCACGGAACCCGATCTCGAGCAGCTTGCGCGCCGCCTTCCCCACCAGCGGCGTGATCTGCTGGGCGTGGTTCGCGTGACAGTGGAGCGCCAGGTCCACCCCCCGCTCGAACGCCTTCTTCGCCAACCGCTCGAGTCCTTCCAGCACGCTGTCTTGGAGATAGTGCTGCGGAATCCCGATCAACCCCTTCGACGCGAGCCGGATGTCGCGGATGTTCGGGATGTCCAGCATCGCGCTCACGAACGGCTCGAGCTGGGTGATGTGGAGATTGGCGATGTCACCGCCGGACACCACCACGTCCCGCACCCCGGGTGTGCGGCCGAGGTAGTCCAGGATCTGCTGATGCCGGTCCTTCTGCGGCACGTGGAACTTGAGCTTCTCCACCTGAGGCACATCGTTGCCTACCAGGTCCATGCGGGTGCAATGCCCGCAATACTGCGGACAGGTCGAAAGCAGCTCCGCGAGGACCTTGGTGGGATAGCGGTGGGTGAGCCCCTCGACCACCCACATGTCCGCCTCGTGCAGACTGTCGCGCGAGGCCTTGGGATGGTTGGCCCAGTCGGTCCGGCGATCGGCCAGTGCCGGCGCCATGTAGCGGCGCACCGGATCCCGCCACAGATCCAAGACGTCCATCGTGTTCAGCATGTGCGGAGGGATCAGCATCGACATCGTGGCGCGATGTTCCTGATCCTTCGCAATGCTGTCCGCGAGAGCATCCGCCAGCAGCTCGCCCAGGGCAGCCTTGAGCTCCCGCAGGTTCTTGACCGTATGCTTGCGCTGCCAGGTGGCGCTCTCCCAATCGGCGGCGCTCACTCCGCGGAAGCCGGGGATCCGGTTCCAATCCGGCTCCCCGTACTCGCGCTTGGGCGGGTACGGCAGCGGTTGTCCCGCGGTTCGGGCGTCGTGAGCCTGGGAGGTGACGTCCATGCAGCCTCGCGATCGGGCACCGCCGGTGCCGAGTCAAACGGTGGCGGAGGTTGACGATACGCAAACTAGTATATAATATATTCTCGCGCAAGCGCCGCTATCCCCCAGCTCTGGACCACCCGTGCAACTCGAGCAGGTCCTCGCCGGAATGCCCCGGCTCCAGAAGCAGGCGACCCACGAGATGGTCGCTGCCGTGCTTCGTGAAGCGATCAGCACTGGCGTGCTTCGCGCCAACCAGCCGCTGCCGCAAGACGAGATCGCGAGCCGGCTCAGCGTAAGTCACATTCCTGTGCGGGAGGCCCTCCGGCAGCTTCAGTCCGAAGGTCTGGTGACTTATCAGCCTAACCGAGGCGCGGCGGTCAGCGCCTTGACCCCGGCGGAAATCCGCGAGATCTACGACATCCGGGTGCTGCTCGAGAGCGCCGCCGTGCGCCGAGCCACGCCCCACCTCGGCGCCCACGAGCTGGACCGCGCCCGAGCAATACTGGACGAAGCGGAGGTAGTGCAGGACGGGGCCCGTTGGGGCGCGCTGGACGTCGAGTTCCACCAGCTCGTGTATCACCTTCAAGACCGACCCCGCCTGGGCGAGATGATCGCCGGGCTCCTCAGGCGGGTGGATCGTTATTGGCTGTCGCACGGCCTCATGCTCACCCACCGGCGCGAGTTCGAGACCGAGCATCGCGAGCTGCTCGCCGCGGTGCAGCGGCGGGACCCCAATGGCGCGGCCGCGCTCCTGGAGCGCCATCTCACCGGTGCGGCGGAGTTCCTGGTGACCGAGCTCGAGGCCGAGGCCCGCGCCCAGGAGGCTCAATCCAAGGCGATGGCGGGGTGAGTAAGGTTCTCAGCATGCGCGACGCGATCGCGCGGCACGTGCACGACGGCGACACGGTGGTGATCGAGGGGTTCACCCATCTCATCTGCTTCGCCGCGGGCCACGAGATCATTCGGCAGCAGCGCCGCGATCTCGTGCTCTGCCGTTTGACCCCGGACCTGGTCTACGACCAGATGATCGAGGCGGGATGCGCCCGCAAGCTGGTGTTCTCCTGGGCGGGCAATCCGGGCGCGGGGTCTCTGCACGCCTTCCGGCGGGCGGCCGAAGGAAAGGGCCCGACGCGGCTCGAGCTGGAGGAGTACTCGCACTTCGGGATGGTGGCGCGATTTTGCGCCGGTTCGGCGGGGCTCCCGTTCTGGCCGCTCCGCGACTATATGGGCACCGATCTCCCCACCGCCAATCCGCTGATCCGTCGCGTCACGTGTCCCTTTACCGGCGAGGAGCTCGCGGCGGTGCCCGCGCTCAATCCGGACGTCACCATC
>DASSUE010000402.1:0-7181 GCA_035707305.1 Gemmatimonadales bacterium | reverse complement strand
GCCCGACGCCAACCGCCGAACGTCGATGTCGGTCCAGGCGACGCCGCGCGCCCATCCGGTCCCGAGCGCCTTCATGACCGCCTCCTTCGCGGCGAACCTCCCCGCGAAGAACTGCACCCGGAGCGGTCCGTCGCCTGCCTGGGTCTGTTCGCCCGCCGTATAGATCCGGCGGAGGAAGCGGTCCCCGTGCCGGTCGATGGCGGCGCGGATCCGCTGCACCTCCACGAGATCGATCCCGTGGCCGATAAGTCGCATGGCCGGGAATCTAAGCGACCCTTGCGTCTCGGCGGGCGGGCGTGCATCGTCGGCGCAACCCCCACGATCACCCCATCATGAAAAAGATCGTCATCGGATGCCTCGTGCTCCTCGGCATCCTCGGCGTCGCCGCCGGGGCGGCGTCGTACATCGCGTACCGTAAAGTGAGCTCGGCGGTGTCGGGGTTCGCGGAGCTCGGTACTGTCCCGACCCTGGAACGGTCGGTCCGCAACCGGCGGCCGTACGCGCCCCCTGCCTCGGGCGAGGTGACGGAACGACAAGTCGAACGGCTCGTCGGCGTGCAGCAGGCCGTGCGCACCCGTCTGGGCGAGCGCGCCGGCGAATTCGAGCGCAAGTATAAGACGCTCCTCGCAAAGGACAGCGCGACGGTCCTCGATGTGCCCGAGCTGGTAAGCGCGTATCGCGACCTCGCCGCCGCTTACGTTGATGCCAAGCGGGCGCAGGTCGAGGCGCTGAACAATGCCGGTCTCTCGCTCGAGGAGTATCGCTGGATCCGAAGCCGCAGCTATGCCGCGGTCGGCATGCCCATGATGGACTTCGACGTTTCCCGGATCGTCGAAGACATCAAGAACGGCCGGACGCCGACACCGCCGCCGGCCATAGTGCAACTGGGGCCGACGGGTTCGCCGGCGACCCAGAAACTGGTGGAGGGACATCGGAAAGTGTTGGAGCAGAACGCCGGCATCGCGTTCTTCGGACTCTAGATCCTCAAATGCGCGCGAACTGCAGGACCCGTCGGAGCGCCAGCCCGAACCGAGATGGTGTCGGTTTCGCGGGGCTGAGCACAATGTTGGGGCGTCGCACGGGTGAGGTTGGGATCGACGCGAACAAATGCTCCGACGAGGAGCTGGGACGCTCGGAAAGGAAGGTCCATTCGCGCTGAGCCCAGCCACGCGCGGCCTCCAGCCGCTCCGATTCTGCCAGCCGATATTGCGGATGCACCGTGATCGGCAGCCATCGATTGGTCGTTTGATGGAAGATCCGAGCGCCTGGTCCCAGCTCGCCGCGTCGAATGGCGGCTCCCAGCGCGTCGGCCGACCGATAGTGCCAACGTTCCCCCGACCTCGGCTCCACGAGAAACATGGGACTCTCCCCGGTTAGAGTCCGACACTCCACCGTGGCGCCTACCGGTGGAAGCAACCTGCATCTGCGTATGTAAGGGTGGGGATACTGCAAAAATCGGCAGGTGTCAAGTAGCTGGCGGCGATTCTACGCTGCAAGTCGTTATTCGATAAGCGCTTGTGGCGGCCAACCGGACCAGCACGTCAACCCACAGGGCGCATTCAGCGGTAGTGAGAAGAGCAGAAGAGCAATGATAATGATATCAAGTGACAGAGGAGGTTTTCTATGCGGTACTTGTCGGGTGCCGGTCTAATCACGGCTCTAGCGGTTGCGGCTTGTGGTCAAAGACCCGACTCTCCGCACGACACCGGGGCACGATACCCGGCAGACGCCGCCGGCGAGTGCCGCGTGCTCACATCGGCCGACATTCAGGCGGCCACCGGCACGGTGGTGAAGGCAGTGGGCCGCGGCTCAATGCCAGGCGCCGGGGGAACCTGTGGCAACTACGCTACCGCCGATTCCGAGTTGTTCCTGGGGGTCAATCGCCTTGCCTCCAGGACGGAGTACGCTGCCTCGGTGGCTGCCGTGCCGCGAGACGTCTACCCGCAAAGGCGAAAGTTGATCGGCCTCGGCGAGGAAGCGGTGCTGTTCGTAGGGCCGGGCGTGCGCTATCTGGTGGCGCGGCAGGGCGAAGCCGGAATTGTGCTCTTTCCCTTGGTTGATGAGCGCGCCCTCTCGGATGAGCAGCTGAGGAGTCTTGCCGAGCGCGCGCTGGTCCACTGAGAGCTATCGCTTCGGCCCTGGCTAGCCGCGCTCCTGCAGCTTGGCCCAGGAATCCCGGAGCGTCACCGTGCGGTTGTAGACCAGCGCCCCCGGCCGCGAGTCGACCGGGTCGCTGATGAAGTACCCAGTCCGCTCGAACTGATACCGCGTGCCGGGAGGATCGCCGGCCACACTAGGCTCGATCTTGGCAGCTCGCACCGTGACCAGCGAGTCCGGATTGAGCGCGGTCACGAAGTCCCGGTCCTCGGGCAGTGCATCGGGATTCGGCGCGGTGAAGAGCCGGTCGTAGAGCCGGAGCTCGCAATCGAGCGCATGGGGCACCGACACCCAGTGAATGGTGCCTTGCACCCGCCGCCCATCTGGCGCATTGCCGCCCCGGGTCGCCGGATCGCAGGTGGCATGCACTTCGACAATCTCTCCCGCCCCGTTCTTCACGATATCCGTGCAAGTGACCAGATAGCCGTACCGGAGCCGCACTTCGCGACCGGGGGCGAGCCGGAAGAACTTCTTCGGCGGGTTTTCCATGAAGTCGTCCCGATCGATCCAGAGCTCGCGGGAGAACGGCACCGGCCGGGAGCCGGTCTTCGGCACATCGTGCGGATACAAGGACGCGTCGAGCATCTCGACCTGCCCCTCCGGGTAGTTCGTCAGCACCAGCTTGAGCGGCCGCACCAGGGCCATCACCCTTGGCACTCGCATGTTGAGGTCGTCGCGCACGGCGTGTTCGAAGGTGGCGAGCTCGATCCGCGCATCCGACCGCGCCACGCCGATCTTGTCCGCGAACGCGCGGATCGCCTCGGGTGTGACCCCACGCCGCCTGAGCCCCGCAATCGTGGGTATACGAGGGTCATCCCACCCCGAGACGTACCCCTCCGACACCAGCCTCAGCAGTTTGCGCTTGCTGAGTACGGTGTAGTCCAGCTCGAGCCGAGCGAACTCGGTCTGCTCGGGCGGCCGTTCGAAGCCCGCTTCCCGCACCAGCCAGTCGTACAGCTCCCGGTTGTCCTTGAACTCCAGGGTGCAGAACGAGTGCGTAATGCCTTCGAAGGCATCCGAGAGACCATGGGCGAAGTCGTATAGCGGGTAGATGCACCAGTCCGTCCCGCGGCGATAGTGTGCCGCATGACGGATCCGAAGCAGTGGCGGGTCGCGCATCAGCATGTTCGGATGCGCCATGTCGATGCGGCCCCGGAGCACGTGGGCGCCGTCGGGAAACTCCCCCGCCCGCATCCGTCGCAGCAAGTCGAGGTTTTCCTCGACCGAGCGGTCGCGGACGTCGCGGAATGGGCTCGGGGTGCCGGGAACGGTCACAGTTCCGCGACGCTCCCGAATTTTCTCCTCGCTCTCGGAATCGACGTAGGCCTTGCCCGCCCGGACGAGGTTCTCGGCGATTTCGTACAGCCGCTCGAAGTAGTCGCTGGCGAACCGCTCGTCGTCCCAGTTGAACCCCAGCCAGCGGACGTCGTCCCGTATCGCCTGGACGTAGCGAATGTCCTCGGTGGTGGGGTTGGTATCGTCGAACCGCAGGTTGCAGCGGCCGGCATACTCCTGCGCGATGCCAAAATTGAGGCAGATGGATTTGGCGTGCCCGATGTGCAGGAAGCCGTTGGGCTCCGGCGGAAACCGCGTGTGGATCGGGCGGCCGAACCGGCCGCTGGCGAAGTCTTCGGCGACCTTTTCCCGGAGGAAGTCCTTGCGCGGCGCGGCGGCGCGGCCGGTTTTCTCGGACGAGCTGGAATTTTCAGGGTGTGTCACGTCGGTAAAGTAACGCGTCCGCGCGCAAATCGAGCGCGGATTGAGAGTCAGCGGTCGGGTCCCGTGACGCGGGTTCTGACGTCAGCGAGGGCCGGTTGGAGCTCGGCATCGGCGCGCCGCCACAGCGCCAGCAGCCGAGTCCGTGCCTCGCGCGCCTTGTTCCGATCGCCGCGCGCCTCGTACAGCGCGGCGAGGCGCAGGAGCGCCGGCCCCAGCTCGTAGGAGTCGACCTCGTAGCGAAAGATCCATGGTGTGACCAAATACCGCTCGTACGTCTCGATCGCGCCGGCGGTGTTGCCCTGGGTGTCGCGCGCACGGGCGAGGTCCGGCAGGCCACACAGCGTGCACCACGAGATCTCTGCCGCCTCGCGCAGCAGCGGCTCCGCGTCCCGGCCCCGGCCCTCGGCCAAGAGGATCGTGCCCTCGCTCCAGAGCCGCTCGGCGCGCTCGTTGCGCGTTTCGGGAAGGCCATGCGGCCGACCGAGCGCGAGCATGGCACGGCTGCGTCGGATGTCTCCCGCCGCCGCGAAGAATCGGGCCAGCTCGTGGTACGGCCGGTCGCCCGGGAGCATGCTGTCGAGCGGCATGCGCCGGAGCGCCGAATCCACCACGGCGATGGCGCCCGCCGAGTCGTTCCGGAAGCGCAGCCGAATCCAGCCGAGCATCTGTGCGCCGTAGAGCCGGCGTCCCCAAGACTCGGCGGCGGCCGCCAGGAGGAGGTGTGTGCGCCAGTGCCGCTCCGCCTCCACGAGGCGGCCCTGCGTCATCACGATGCCGGCCATCTGCTCGAAGGCGTCCACCAGGTTGAGGGTATCACCCTGCTTGGCGGCAATGTTGGCTTCGGCCCGCCGCTCCGCGCCCTCCCAATCGTGCTGCGCCGCGGCGTCCTGCACCTCGACCAATAGGAGAACGGGGTTGCCGGGCGCGCGACGACCGATCAGGTCGAGGGTTCGGCGCGAGTCGGCAAACTTCCCGGCGAGGAGCTGCGCCGTGTGCAGGCCGAAGTAGAGCTGTACGATCCCGGAATCGAGCTCGATCGAGCGCGCCCACAGGCTCTCCGCAACCGGCAGGTTCCGGGCGTCGCGGTAGGCGAGTGCCAGGTTGTTGACCGCGGGGGCATAGTAGGGGTACCGCGCCAGAAAGTCGCTGTACGCCTGAATGGCCCGACCGTAGTCCCCGCGGCCTTGCGCCTCGCTCCCGATGAGGAACTGCCGGTCCTGAAAAGGCAGGCGGTCGAGGTGGGTTAACGCGCGGCGGAGCGCCTCTTGCGCCCGGCCGGGCTCGTCCAACGCGTCGTAGATGTGCGCGAGCGAGGCGTGGGCGCTCGCGAAGGTGCTGTCCAGCGCGATCGCTTCGCGGAGGAGCGTTAGTGCCTCCTTTCGCTCGCCGGCGTAGCCGCGCCGCATCGCCTCGGTGTACTTGCGAAGCGCCGGCAGCGATGCGGTGACCTCCTGAGCGAGCGGCGGGAAGCTGCGGAGATCGCGGAGCGACTCGCCGAGGCGGTGGCGCAGCGCCTCGCTCGCTCGGTCCACCGCGCCGATGAGGCCGGTTGAGTCCGCCGCCGTCTCGCGCACGGCGGCGAGCACCTCCGCGGATTCGGCACCCACCAGCTCCACGCTGAGGGCCCAGCTTCCCGCAATGTTGGAAACCCGGCCGACCACGAACGCTTTTACTCCCTCCCGCATGGCCAGCTCGCGCGCCAGCGAGTCGTTCACGGCCAGGTCGGCAGAGCGTTCCATCCGCTCCAGCGCGCCGCGCACCTGCCGGGGCGTCATGACCCGCACGTTGGGTGATTGCGCGAGGTCCACCCGGAACGCCTCTGTGATCGCGACCGCTAGCGCGGTGTCGCCCCCCGTATCGGTAAAGTCGGCGATCAGCAGCCGGTCGCGCGGGGCAATGGCGCCGACATCGATCAGCGATGGCTTGTCCCGACGCTCGGCAGCGAGCCGGAACGCCGCGAACGCGGCCCCGAGGACCAGCGTCACGGCAATGGCGATGGGGAGCCATTTGCGGTGCGGCGGCGGCGTCGCCGCGGGCGGTGGCGGCGGCGGCTCCGCCGACAAGGCGGTGATCGGCACCCGATTCTCGACGACGTCCGCCGCAGCGCGTGCGGCGCGAAGCTTCCTCGCGAGCGCCGCAGTCTCCGCGGACGGCTCTGCCTCGAAGTCCCGGCGGAGCCTAGCCGCCAACTCGTCGTAGGTTCGGAGCGCGCCGGCCCGGTCGCCGAACCGGTCCTGGAGGAGCATGAGCCGGCGGCACGAGCCCTCTTGGTCGGGCTCCAGCTCACAGCCGCGGCGGCCGAGGTCGATCGCCACGTTCAGTTGCCCCGCAGCTTCGGCGGCATCCGCCGCAGCCCAGGCGGCCCTCGCTGCCTGGCGGCGGAGCCGGGCGCGGGTCCGGTCCACCCACTCCTCGAACTCAGCCGAGACCTCGGGAACGTGAAACCCGGCGAGAAAGTCTCCCTCATATAAGGAAAGCGCCCGCATTGGCTCGCCGGCGCCGACCAACCTTTCGAACTCGACAGCGTCGCAGCGAAGCCGCTCACCGTTCACCGAGAGCTCCTCGCCGGCCCCGATCAGCACGTCGTCGCCGAGTACCCGCCGGAGGTAGTGCAGCGCCTGCCGGAGTGCCCGGCGTGCCTCATCGTCCCCCAGCTCCGGCCAGAACAGCGCCAAGAGCATATCGCGGCGGACCGGTCCTCGCTCAGACATCAGCGCCAAATACGCCAGAACGGCCAGCCGCTTGGGCTGGGCCGCTGCCGGACCCGTCTCGTCGCCGGGGCTCTCCCCAGCGAGACGGACGCGGGCGAGGGTCTGAAGCTGAGTCACGTGGCGGGGTCTAAGTGTCGGTACATCCTACACTACCGAGCCGCCCGCAGCAGCGCAACTGACCTGAAGCGGGTCCGTTACTGCGCGGTAACGCCACCGGAAGCAGCGCGGCGACGTGGTCCCGGCAAGTTCGGGCGCATGACGCTCGTACCGGCCCGCGGCACTGAAGGCACGACCCGGGTGAGATGGCATCTCGCCTTAGTCATTCTCCTGATTGGCATCGCCTGCCAGCCCGCCGCGGATCGGGACTCCCCTCGGCGATCCGTCGGCGCGGAACTGGCCGTCGGCGATGCGGGATGCGGGTACGACTCTGTCCGCCCGGCCACAGGAGCCCCAGCCGAGGGGCTGTGGGTTTATGAGGACCGCCTGACGTTCCACCGGGTGGCGGCGATGGTCGGTCCCGCCCAGACGTCGCCCGGGATTGCGCAACTCACCCGGCGAGTGGAGACACTCGAGTCCCGGTCCGGCGCCGACACG
>DASSUE010000401.1:0-3225 GCA_035707305.1 Gemmatimonadales bacterium | reverse complement strand
GCCTGACCGGCTGGCGATCGGAGGCGGCTCCAACGGCGGCCTGCTGATGGGAGCGGCGCTGACACAGCGTCCCGATCTGTTCCGGGCGGTAGTGATCCAGGTGCCGCTGCTCGACATGCTGCGCTATCACCACTTCCTGATCGCGCGGCTGTGGATCCCGGAGTACGGGTCGCCCGACAACCCCGAGCAGTTCCGCTGGCTCAGGGCCTACTCGCCCTACCACCACGTGAAAAGCGGGGTTTCCTATCCCGCGGTGCTGCTCGCCACGGCGGAGAGCGACACCAGAGTCGATCCTATGCACGCGCGGAAGATGGCAGCGCGACTTCAGGCGGCTACCTCCGCGACCCGGCCGGTGCTGCTTCGGCTCGAGTCCCGCGCCGGGCACGGCGCGGGGAAGCCATTGTCGAAGGTGCTGGATGAGCTGACTGATACCTGGACGTTCGTGTTCCGGGAGCTCGGCGTCGAGCCGTGAGCTCCCCAGAGCCTGTCGCCAAATCAGAGGAGCAACGCATGCACCAGCGTTCCGCCGGCATGTCCCGCCCCGCGGAGTGGCTCGCGTTCCTGCGGATCGTGGTCGGGCTCTATTTCGTGAAGGCGCTGTGGCAGAAGCTCGAGCTGGTCGGTGGTGTGCTCCCGATCCCGATGGCGTCCGAGCGCTGGATCGAGACGATGCCCAAGATCGTTACCCGGCAGGCCGCGGAGAACCCGATCCTCTGGTATAAGCAGTTTCTCGAGGGGACGGTGCTGCAGCACCCGGCCGTCTTCGCCCACCTCACGGCGGTGGGCGAGACGGCGGTGGGTATCGGGCTGACGCTCGGGTTCCTGAACGGACTGTCGTCCGCCGTCGGCCTGGCGATGGCGCTGGCGTATGGGCTCGCCACCCAGTGGATGTCGCCCGGCCAGCGGGGGTTTCACTTCGTGCTGGTGGCGTGCATGATCGCGTTCTACGGGGCCCGCACCGGCCGGCGGTGGGGCGTCGACGAGCTCATCGCCGCGCGCAAGCCGGGATCGGTGCTGACTCAGCGGCCGATTTCCTAGGGCGCCGGCGCCGGCCCTACCGCGACGCCCCAGGGAGTCTCGCCGACCGGAATCTTGCGCAGCACGGTGAGCGTCGCAGGGTCGAGCACCGTGACGTCGTTCGACGGCCCGTTCGCCGTGTAGAGCTTCTTCCCGTCGCCGGTTAGTCCGATTCCCCACGGCCGTGCGCCCACTTCGACCTGTCCCGCAACCTGGTTGGTAGTGGCATCGACCACGGCCACCTGCTTGCCCCGGCCGGTTGCGACGTACACCCGCTTGCCGTCCTCGCTCACCACGACACCCATGGGCTTCGCGCCTTGGCCGAGCTTAACCGTGGTGATCGCTTTTCGGGCCGGCACATCCAGGATCCAGAGGGTGCCGTCCACTTCCGACGTCACATACGCCCTGCTGCCGTCCGGAGAGAATGCGAGATCGCGCGGGCGCTTTCCAACCTCGATCCGGCCGACCTTCTTGCCGGTCTCAGTGTCGAGTAGCGTAAGGTCGTGGTCGGTCTCACCAGTCACCCACACGGTCTTGCCGTCCGGATGCAGGCGGACACCTTCCGGCTCCTTCCCGACCGGCACGGTCGAGAGGATCTTGCCGCTCGCGAGGTCGACGATCGACGCCGTGTTGGCGTCTTCGTTCGAAACGAAGAGTCTCGATCCGTCCTTGGAGATGTCGAACGTCTCGGGATCGGACCCGCCCGGCAGCACCCGGGTGACCTTCCGGGTGGCGACGTCCACGACGGCGATACCATCCTTGCTCTTGTCGGCCACCAGCTTCTCGCACTCCTCGTCGGGCATGGTGGGCGGACACTTGGGTGAGCCGCTCAGCGCGACGTACACGGTTCGCCCGTCGCTGCTCACCCGCACTCCGCGAGGCCGGGTACCGACCTCGATGGTGGCGACCACGCTATCGGTCCCGGTGTCGATGACCTTGAGGTTCCGGGAGTCTTCGTTCGTGACGTAGGCCAGCTCCCGGGCGCCGGCGGACGGGGCCGTTGCGGCGGGGGCCGCGGTGGTGTCGGCTGCAGGCTGTTGGGCGGGCCGATCGGAGGTACATGCCGCGGCCAGGGTTGCCGCCGCCAGGAAATGGCTAGTTCGCATCGAAGATCGCCTTGTCACGGTTTCTGGTCTGATCGAGGCCTTTCATCTGCGAGCGGCCGATGACATTCCGGAACACGGCGCCGCTGATGTCGGCCTTGGCGAGGTTGGCGCCGGTGAGATCCGCGCCGGTAAAGTCGGTCTGCACCAGATCGCTGTTGCTCAGGTCGGCGCCGGCGAGCTTCGCCTCGCGCAGCACCGCATACGAGAAGTCGGCCTTGAAGAGATTCGCCCCGCTGAGGTCCGCGCCGGTGAGGTCGGCGCCGCCGAACTGCGCCCGCATGACACCCATGGACTGATTACCCGGATCCGCGCCGATGTTCGCGTCGCGCAGGATCGCCCCGGCGAGCTGCGCGTTCTTGAGGTAGCCGATGATGCGGGTGCGGGAGAGGTTGGCGCCGCGGAGATCGGCCTTCTCGATGATCGTCGCAAACAGGCTCGCACCCTCGAGATTGGCCTTCTGAAAGTTGGACCGCCGGAGGGTCGACGTGTCGAGGTTGGCACCGCGCAGGTCCGCCTCGCTCAGCACCGCGTCCGTGAGGTCTGCGGCGAGCAGATTGGCCTTCGCCAGCCGGGTGCCGACCAGCCGCGCTCCGGTGAGATTGGCCCCCTTGAAATCCACGCCCGCGAGGTCAAGCCCGCTCAGATCCACCCCCTTGAGGTCGGCCGGGTTCTGAACCGTACCCGCGGCGATTCGCGCCTTGGCATCGGCCAGCGAGAGCTTGACCGGAGCAGGCTGCTGCTGGCCCCCCACCGGTCGTATCGCCGCTTCCACCACCGACGCGGCGGCCAGGACCGCGAGCATTATCGTGATACGCATCGAACCCTCCGTCCGTCACGGGTCGCAAGCACGACGGGACCGCCAGCCCGCGCGGTCCCGTACGCTAGATGGGGAGATGGCTCACCTCAACTCGGCGCGCTGGCCGACTCCGGTTCGGGTTTCACCGCCGGCCGGCCGGCCGAGATCTTCTTGTCGGCCCTCCCCTTCACGTACTTGTAGATGTTCTCGATCTTGTCCATCTCGAGGCCCAGCGCGCACCAGGAAGGCATCCCCTTGTCCGGCCGGCCGGCGCACACGACCTGGACAAAGTTCTCCTTGGTCGGG
>DASSUE010000400.1:0-12131 GCA_035707305.1 Gemmatimonadales bacterium | reverse complement strand
CGGAACATCTGTCGGTCGTCAACCAGGAGCTTGCCTCCCTCGGACTCAGAGTGCTGGCGCTGGCCACTGGCCGCCTCGCGGCGACAGGTGAGGCAGCGCTGCAGGGCCTCACTTGGGTCGGCCTGGTAGGGCTGACGGATCCGCCGGCGCCCGGGGTGCAGTCCACAATCGAATCGCTGCACGCGGCGGGGATTCGCACGGTGATGCTCACCGGCGATCAGAAGCTCACCGCGGCGAGCGTGGCTCGATCCCTTGGTCTCACCCAAAATGGCGACTCCACGCTGGACGGCGTGGAGGCGGAGCGGCTGGATGACCGCCAGCTGGAGGAGGCGGTGGGGCGCACAGGTGTGTTCAGCCGGGTAAGTCCGGAGACGAAGCTCAGGATCGTGGATGCCCTGCGGCGCCGGGGTCACATCGTGGCGATGCTCGGGGACGGCGTGAACGACGCGCCCGCGCTTCGCAAGGCGGACCTCGGCGCGGCCATGGGCATTCGCGGAACCGACCTCGCGAAGGAGGCCGCCGACATCGTGCTGGCGGACGATCGCTTCGCGACCATAGCGGCCGCGGTTGAAGAGGGCAGAGTCATCTTCGACAACATCCGCAAGTTCGTATTCTACCTCTTCAGCTGTAACCTCGCCGAAATCCTGGTGCTCTTCGGGGCGATCGCCGCCGGGCTCCCGATGCCCCTGCTTCCGCTGCAGATCCTCTGGCTCAACCTGGTGACCGACACCTTTCCCGCGCTGGCGCTCGCGGTGGAACCGGGCGAGCCGGACGTCATGCGACAACCGCCGAGAGATCCCGGCGCTGCGCTGCTCTCCGCGAAGATGTTGAAGGCAATCGCCGGCTATGGGGCGCTCATCGCCGCCGCGGCGCTGGGAGCGTACGTCTGGGCGTTGACGGAGGGACGCACGGAGAGCGCGCGGACGATCGCGTTCATGGCGCTGGCGTTCGCGCAGATCTTCCATCTTGGGAATGCCCGAGGCGTCCTGCCCGTCCTGTCTGCTGCGCGTGCGCTGGGCAACCCCTGGGCGGTAGGCGCGGTGGTGGTCTCCGTAGGACTGCAGATCCTGGCGGTCGTGGTCGAGCCGGTGGCCCGGGTGCTCGGCCTGGTCCCACTCGAGGTTTCTGAATGGGCCATGGTCATCGGGCTCGGGTTGGTCCCGGCCGTTGTTGGCCAGGCGCTCAAGGCGGCGGCGGGGATGAACCATCCTTCAGAGTCGGCTCAACATCCCTTCAGGCGCGAGGTGCGATGATCTCAGGGTGCTCCACCACGGAGCTGGTTATGGAATCCCTCGATCTGGCGCCCGTTAAGAGAATCACGCGTCCTTCCGGCGAACCGAACCCCGCAGCAATAAAGCGGCGGAAACGCCTCGAGAAGCGGTGGCGGGACGTTGTGCGTCCGCCCGAGAGCTTCGAGCGGTTTAGAATCCTGGCCGAGCTCGTGGAGGAAGGCCGGCGGTTGGTCGAGATCGCGGACCACAAGGCGCGTTATGCACTGATCGTACTTGGCGTGTTGAACGCCGGCGTCTACGTCGTGCTCACCCGCAGCGACCTGACCAGCGCGATGCCGCCGGAGTTCCGGCTGTGGGTCATCGGCGCGCTGTTCGCCTATGCCATAGCGACGCTTGGGCTGATGCTCCACGCCCTCGATTGCCTTCGCCCTCGCCTGCTGGGCGGAGCCGAGCACCTCGGTGGTCGCCCGAGCCTCTTCTGCTGGGATGCGATCGCGGCAAGCGATGTCGCCGCCTACCGCGCCAGCTGGAACGACGCGCGCATGAACCTGATCAACGACGAGGCCGTCGTGGTGGCGTATCGCGTGTCTCGTATCATCGCAGCGAAGTACCGGGCGCTTCAACGGCTCTACACCGGGCTCTCGGCGCTGGTGGTCCTCGGCGGGCTGCTGCTAGCGGCCTACGCGGCACTCCGACTCCGTCTGCTGTTCGACTGAAAGCCGAGCAGCAACGTCATTGCTCGACGAGTAGAGCGGTCACCATGCCGAACATGCCGTGCTCCGACTCCGCGTGGCTGAGAATGGGGCAGTGGAAGGCCCAGACGCCCGAGTTGTTGCACTCGACGATCACGTCCCACCGTTCGCCCGGGCCACGTTGAGGGTGTCACACTTCCACGGCTGCGGCTGGAGCCACCCGTCCTTGGCGATCACGGTCATGTGCATCCCGTGCAGGTGCATGGGATGGATCATCATCCCTTCGTTCATGTAGCGGATCCGCAGCCGCTGGCCCAGCCGCGCCTTGATCGGCTCGGTTGCCGGGAAGCCCTTTCCATTGAGCGTGAAGCCGTGGTACCCGTCGTTGATGATCATCGTGTAGTCCACGTCGGCGCGCTCGACCTGCGAGGGCCGCTTCGGATCCACGATGAACGCGCCTAACAACCCCAGCGGCACCTGCTTGGCCGCGTTGTGATGAGAGTGGTACCTGTGGCTGCCGGCGTTCGGCACGGTGAACTCGTAAGTAAACGACTCGCCGGGCTTGACCGGTGGCTGGGTGATGAACGGGACGCCGTCCATTGTACGCCATGGCGTCCACGAACTGCCCAGGCGCGGTCTCCCACTTCAGCTTCGTAGCCGCAAGATCGTACACCTTGACTCCACGCTCGATCCGCGGTGCCAGCAGTTGGTTGCCCATGACGGTTGTCTTCGCCGGGAACGCCTTGGCGCCCTTCTCGTGCATGGCGTCCATGGCGTCGGCCTTCTGCCTGGTGGTAAGCGATTGTGACGGAGCGGTGGAGGCGTGCTGTTCAGTGTGTCCGCGTTCTGCGCCGCCGCTTGCGCACGCGCGGCCGGCGGTCCCTCGCTACAGGCGCCGACCAGTGTGCTCGAGACAGGAAGCGCGGCAACCGTGAGCGCGCTGGTTCGGAGAAAGCGGCGGCGGCTTTCGGAGACGACGGTAGTCTGCTCAGACACGGACTTGCTCCGGTATGGGTTGCCATCGAGCAGGTGCCCGATGCGGAGCGTGAAGCTAGGAAGTCCGGGGGGAAGGCAATCTGAACGAATTGCTAAGCCGACTTCACTCAACCGCGAGCGTGAAGGTTTCCTCACGAGACATTCTCCGCACACGGCCGATAGTCTGCCGAAAGATCGTTGGGTAAGCAGAGGTTCCGCCGTCATTCATCGTTGCTTCACACTGACCGCAACAGCTTATGGGCAAGGAGGAGCCCATGAGCACAGACTCGTTTACCCTGCAACGCGTGTTGGTCCCGTTGGATGGCTCGACCCTCGCGGAAGAGGCCCTTCCAATCGCGGAGGTGGTGGCCCGCGAAGCCGGAGCGGACCTCCACCTCGTGAGTGTCCAGCCGCCGATGCTTCCTGCTGGCGCCGAGTTTGGATTGAGCCACGGCGAAGTGCCGCTGTCCGGCAATCGAGACGACGTCGAGGCCTACCTCGCCCTCGTGGCGCGACGAGTCGCTCGCGCGCATGGCGGCCACGCTGTCACGGCCGTAGTGTGTGGAGACCCGGCCGAGCGGCTGGCAGACTACATCAAGACCAACGCGATCTCGTTGGTCGTCATGACAACCCACGGGCGTGGAGGTTTCAGCCGGGTCTGGCTGGGCAGTGTCGCGGATCGGCTGATCCGGCGGACCGGTGCGCCAGTGTTGCTGCTCCGCCACGACACGCGGATGAATACTGCCCGTTTCCAACGGATCGTCATCGCGCTCGACGGATCGCCCGCTGCGGAACGCGCCGTCGCACCTGCGCTCACGCTTGGGTCATTCGCGATCGACCCTCGCTACACGCTGGTGCGGGTGGTGGAGCCGCCGCTCCCCCCGACGATGACGCCGGTTGGGCTCTACCCGCCCGATGTGGCGGTTCCATCACCGCAGGAGGTGTCGGCCGCTGCGAAGGAGTATCTCGAGTCTGTGGCGAACCGCATCCGCGCCCGTGGGTACTCGGTCGATACGCGCGTACTTGTCGGCTCCACCGCGCAACAGATCGTCCAGCTTGCCGAGCGGTATCGCAGCCAACTGATCACCATGGGAACGCGGGGTGCAAAGGGGTTGGACCGCCTGGTGCTCGGAAGCGTGGCGGACAAGGTAGTGAGGAGTGCCAGGCAGCCGGTGCTGGTTACGCCTATGGAGCGTGCGACCACCGGTGGGGGTGAACGTGCGGGAACGGCGGGAGCCACGACGGCCCACAGCCACAGTGAGGTACTGATACCATGAGAGTCGCCGATCTGATGCAGCCTGATGTAAAAACCATCGACCCCGATGCAACCATCGCCGACGTCGTGGTCTCTTTCGCAGATGCCCACATTTCGGCGCTTCCGGTCGTCGATCGCGCTGGCCGGATGCTCGGGGTGGTTTCGAACACGGATGTGATCTCCGTGGAAGCTGAAGCCGAGGAACGCGACCGGAGAGAATTACTGCACGGCACCGCCGTCCGGGATATCATGACCCCTCGCACGCTGACAATCGCGCCGGAAGCCGATGTCCGCGACGCAGCTCGGGAGATGCTGTATGCCGAGGTGCACCGGCTGTTCGTCGAGGAGGATGGCGAGCTGGTGGGCGTGATCTCCACGACCGACATCGTCCGCGCAGTCGCCACCGGAAAAATCTGAAGCCAACGTCACGCCCTTGTAAGACCGAAGGGCGTGACGGAATGGCGTTTGCCAATTGCGGTCACGTCGCATAATTGCAACGCCCCGGAATTCATGTCCCGGGGCGTTCTTGGTGAGGCGAATCTCATCCGCTCAGGTGCCTATGCACCGTCCCCCGTTGGGACTGCGGAACTCACTTGATCAGGATCTTCTCGCCGACCGCGGCCGCGGCTTTCGGCAGCGTCACGGTGAGAATGCCGTCCTGATAGATCGCCTCCACCTTCTTCTCCTCGACCGGGGCAGGCAGACGAATCGTCCGCACGAACTTGCCCGCCTCCCGCTCCTTCCAGAGCGCGGTTCCGGCACGATACTCCTTGGCCTCTTCGCGACGGCCGACGATCGTCAGCAGCTCGCCGACCAGCTTGAGGTCGATGTTCTCCTTGTGGATGCCCGGGAGATCCAGACGGATCACATACTCCTTGTCCGTCTCGAAGAAATCCAGCGCCGGGGTCCACTCGGCCGCATATTCGCCCACCATCGGGAACGCCAGCTGCGGCAGCGGCTCCGTGAGGAACGGAGTGGCCAACATCCGATCGAACAACCGATCGAACTCGTCCCGTACCCGATTCACGACGGGCGCAACCTTGGTGACTTTCATACGACTCTCCAGTTGAGATTGCGACCACAACATAGCATTTGACCCATGAAGCCAACGTGAACCGGATGTGAGAGTGCGGGCTTCAGGGTTTCTTCATTCGGAGGACGCATATTCCTGCCGCCATGGGCTCTCATCTCCGGGACGCGCTCCAGGCCTGGTTCCTCGGGCCGAGGGCCGAGAATCCCGAGGTACTCGAGCGGCTGATTACCGAGGCGCTGCGGGACCACGTGTTCTGGCGACGCAACTACCACCCGGAGGACGGGTTCCATCCGGGAGACTGAGAAGCGCCGCGAGGGGTACGAAGACGCTCCGTGGCGACCCTCACCCAGGAGTTCCTCGGGCTCCTCGCGGCCCTCAAGCGGGACGTGCCGTTCTTCAGCGGCCGGCACAAGGGGGACATGGTGTTCGAACAGACCATTGCGTCTCAGGTGGGCTAGTTCGCCGCGATGCCGTACAACCCCAACAACGTGGCGAGCATCCCGCCGGTGACGACGCACGCTGGGGCCAGGCCGCCGTTCGCTCAAGTTGGCGGCTTTGCCGACGACGCCTCCGTCGCCGCCCCCACCGTCGGCCTCGAATGGCTCACTAGCACACCGCAGATCCCGCCGTGCTGAGCGACGTTGACCACCTGCTTCTGCGACGCCCGAGCTAGAACCGCGACTCCGTCCTCGCTCGCTGCGAATCCCATCACGGTGTAGAACGGCTCGATGTGCACCGCACCATCGGTGCCGATCACGGGACATGCCCGCACCGGAATCGTCGCCAGCTGCTGCACGACCCAGCGGTCGTGCGGGTCGGCGAGCGCGGCCGCCATCGCCCGCTCCCACTCGTCGCGCGTCACCGCCGGGCCGATCACGATGCCCTCCCCACCATAGGCACGGTTTGGCTTCAGGACGAGCGCCTCGTGATTGCTGCGCGCGTACTCGAGTAGACTGCCGAACCGCCCGTGGGGAAGAACCGTACGGCGGTCACGGAGAATTCGAGTCCAGAGGATGTGCCGCTGGAAGACGTGCCGCTCCTCCGGCGTGAAGTACTGGTGGCACAGCTGCGGATCGGTGAACACCTCAAAGCACGCCTTCTGGTCCAGGTCGGCGGTAATGGAGGAGATCATCCGGTTTTCCCGCAGGAGGACTCGCATCGGTTCGACAGCCACCCCCTCGTCCGCCAGCTCGAGCAGGTCCACCACCCCGTAGTCGCGGTAGGCGAGATCCACACGCTGCCCGTTGTGCCAGACGCGGCCCTGCTGAAGCTCGAGCTCGGAAGGATCGGCGTGCATGACGGTGAGCCCATGCCGCTCGCGCAGATAGTGGGCGAGCTGCTCCTGCTCGTCCGGGCCGTTGCCGGCATACTTGGGTTCGACGAAGCAGATCTGCGGACCGCAGCCGATTGCGGCCATGTGCTCCAACAGCTCCTGGGTCAGCAGCTCGCGCATGTCCGTACCGAGCGAGAGTTCGATCTCAGGGTCGCCCTGCTGCAGGAGGGGCACCACAATGTCGGCGAGTAGCCGCTCGCAGACGGGCACCATGTGAATGCCGCCGATGCCCACGAGGTTAGGCTCGACGAAGCGGAGCGTATCCTTCCACATGGGACTCGTGAGGTCCAGCAGCGCGTCGAGTCGGCCGAAGACCGGGTTGTGCTCCTCCTGGCTCGTCCCCCAGCACTCGCGCAGCCAGCGCTCCTCGGCGTCGGGAAGCCGAAGGACCTCCCGCACCGTAGTATCGTGGAGATAGAGTGACGGCAGCCGCTTGAGCGCGTTCTGCACCGTCAGGGTGACGTGGTGGATGTACGTCAGCTGGTCCGGCAGGATCGTAACCGGCGCAGGGAGGATGCGGACCGGCTCGAGTTCGCCTTCGCGCAGGTAACCGAGGTGGTGAGCCAGTGCGCCCTCGCGCAGGCGGTCGACCACCTCGGCCAGCTCGGCCGGGGCAATCCGGGAGAGGGCGTGCTGCACGCGGCTCGCCACGGCTAGACCGGTCAGTCCCAGCTCCTCGGCGGGGGTCAGCATCACTTACTCCGGTGACGGGGCGCCTGCGGATAGCCTGTGTATGTTACTGCCCGACCACACCGGCGCAAACGACTCGGCGCCGCCACGCTCACCTCACCGGATCATGCGCGCGGACAAAGCGTACAAGGAGCTCCTGCAGCGGGTACGGGACGAGACGCTCCTGACGACCATCGAAGCGCTGCTGGAGTGGGACGAGGAGACGTACATGCCGCCCGGCGGGGTGGCCAACCGGAGCGAGCAGCTTGCCACGATCGCGGGGCTACTGCACGAGCGCGGTACTGACCCGCGGCTCGGCGAGCTGCTCCATGCCCTCGAGGCCTCCGACCTGCTCGCCGATCCGGGCGCCCCGCCGGCGGTCAATGTCCGCGTCCTGCGCCGGGAGTATGACCGGTTCGTGCGTTTGCCCCGGTCGCTCGTGGAGGAGCTCGCACGGACGACCTCGCTCGCGCAGCAGGCCTGGGCCTCGGCTCGCGGGGGAGGGGACTTCCAGCGGTTTCGCCCCTTTCTCGAGCGTATTGTCGCGCTCAAGCGCAACGAAGCCGAGTGCGTCGGCTACGCCGCGGAGCCCTACGATGCGTTGCTCGAGGACTACGAGCCTGGACTGAACAGCGCAGTGGTCGCGCGTCTGTTCGACGTGCTGCGCCACGAGCTAATGCCGCTCGCCGGGCGAATCGCCGGGGCGAAGCGTCAGCCGGACGCGTCGGTGCTCCGTCGCCACTTCCCGCGCGACCGTCAGCGTCGCTTCGGCGAGACCGTAGCCGCCGCTGTGGGCTTCCAATTCGGCCGCGGGCGCCTCGACCTCGGTGTCCATCCGTCATGCAGCAGCATAGGTCCGGGCGATTGCCGTATCTCGGTGCGGTTTGACGACCGCGACTTCGCGGGCGGACTCCTCACCATCCTTCATGAGGTCGGCCACGGTCTCTACGAGCAGGGGCTGGACCCTGCGCATTACGGCACCCCGCTCGGCGAGGCTCCATCGGTTGGAATCGACGAGGCACAGGCGCGCTTCTGGGAGAACCGGGTGGGGCGTGATCGCCGGTTCTGGGACTACTTCTATCCCCGGGCGCAGGAGCTCTTCCCCGAGAGCCTGGGCGACGTACCCTTGGAGGAGTTCCACTTCGCGGTGAACCGGGTGACCCCGTCGCTGATCCGGGTCCAAGCCGACGAGGTGACCTACAATCTCCACATCATGATCCGTTTCGACCTGGAGCGGGCGCTGGTGTCGGGCGCGCTCGCCGTTGCCGACCTGCCGGACGCCTGGCGCGCGGCGTGCCGGCAGATTCTCGGCGTGGCGCCACGAACCGATGCCGAGGGCTGCCTGCAGGACGGGCATTGGGCCGACGGGCTGATCGGGTACTTTCCGACTTACACTCTGGGTGACGTGTTCGCAGCGCAGCTGTTCACCCGCGCCGAGACGGAGCTGGGGAGCCTGGGCCAGCAGTTCGCGCGCGGTGAGTTCGGTGCGCTAGTGCAATGGCTCGGCCGTCGCGTGTACGGGCAGGGCGGGCGGCATCCGTCGGCGCGCCTAATCGAGGTGGTCACCGGCTCGCCACCCGATCATCGGCCACTGGTGAGCCTTCTCAAGGCGAAGTACGAGGAGCTCTACCAACTCTGAGTTGTCGCCATGTCAGAAACCACCCATCACGCTGGGTCCGTCGCCGCTCGACCGTGATGGACTCCTTCCTGGTATCCCCGCCTCCCGCTTCGGACCACGGCGCGGGATTCGTTGGCGCGCTTCGCCGGGCCGGCGAGGCCGCCGCCGGGTGAGGTCAGCGAAGAACGGAGGCGGTGATGAACACCTCATCGCCGAACTCCCACTCGTCGAGGATCTGCACTCGATCCGGCACGAAGGAGTAGAAGCGCAGAGCTTGGAAGGTGGGCCCGACTCGCGCGTCGGCCGACGCGCGCTGGAGCAGCTCCCCGTAGCGTGGAAAGCGCGCGCTGTACAGCGCCTGGACAGCGGGGATCGCATGCTCCGGCGTGAGCGCGCCAGTGCCGAACAGCTGCAGCCCGGAATGGGGAGATCCCCATGGTTGACGGCTGTCGAACACGGCGACCGCCATCTGCGGTACTGTCCGGAGGTTGTGGCAGTGGACCGAATCAGGGTGCGAGAGGAAGTGGAGGATCAGCTCCTCGCTATGATAGGAGAAGAACGAGGTGCTGATGTGCACCGCGCCTGCTTCACTCCGGGTGGCCATGGACAACAACGGATTGCCCGCGAGGACCCGGAGCATGGAGGCCTGCAGGCGGTCGGCATCGTGACCGCGGGCGTGCAACGTGGGCCGCACGGCGGTGAATCCCGTTCTAGCCGACGCTCCGGAGCAGCCTTGCCCGCCGCAAATGCTCCTCCCGCTCGCGCTCGTCAAGAGTGCGCCGGACCGCGGTGAGCTGCCTTCGAAGCGAAGGGTCCAGCCGGCGTTCAAGCGTGTTCACCTGCCGCGAGGTGCGGGACAATGCCTCCCCCAACCGTCGAAGAAGCGCCTCGCGACCCGCCGCGTCGAGCAGCAGCTCGGTGAGGGTCTCGAAGGCACTCGCGGTGTGCGGGGCGGACAGCGCGGTCCAGGACGGCGAGGTGCCGCGACCCGACAGGCTGCGACGCAGCGGGGGCCGATGAACCAGGTCGGATATGGAGATTCCCCACACCTGACGCGGCTCCAGCACAACCGACAGTTCGCGTTCCGGCCAGCCGATGGCGCGGAGCCCCGCGTACCCCTCATCCCGAAGCGCGTCAAGCAGCAGGGGATAAGCGTGCGTCGCGCATTCCGCGATGGAAACCCGGGCTGCTGCTGCCGGCCGGGCCAGCCGAAAGAGCTCTGTCACCAGCGCCTCGCGTTTTCGCCGGAGCAATGCGGCCCCCTTTGCCACGCGCGCGAGCCGCCGCTGGAGGCCCAGCAGGTTCTGCCGCGTCGCCGGGCCGCCGATCATGACACACCTGCCGTCGCACGATTGCTTGCTGCGGCCTGCTGTGCGGCCCACGTGGCATCGCCTATCCGGAGCAGGTCGTCGCGCGGGAGCGTCTCGAGGAGTCGCCATCCGACCTGGAGGGTTTCGGCCAGCGAACGCCTGCGGGTCTGGCTGATAAACTCCTGCTCGAAACGGTCGGCGAATGTGAGCGCGCGCCGGTCCGCATCTGCGAGGCCGGCTTCTCCTACGATGGCGGCCATCAGCCGTGCTTCCCGGCCGCGGGCGTAGCAGGCATAGAGCTGATTGGCCCACTCGCGGTGCTCGGGCACCGTGCGGCCTGCACCGATTCCCGCGTTCATCAGCCGGGACAGCGAAGGGAGCACGTCGATGGGAGGCGTGATTCCACGTTGAAATAATTCGCGGCTCAGTACCAACTGGCCCTCGGTGATGTAACCGGTCAGGTCGGGAATGGGATGCGTGATGTCGTCGTCGGGCATCGTGAGGATTGGCAGCTGCGTCACCGAGCCTGGGCGCCCCTCGAGGAGCCCGGCGCGCTCGAGCAGCGTGGCGAGATCGGTATACATGTAACCGGGATAGCCACGCCGACCGGGGATCTCTTCGCGCGCCGTAGCTACCTCCCGCAGGGTCTCGCAGTAGTTCGTCAGATCCGCCATGACGACGAGCACGTGCAGTGACGCCTGAAACGCAAGGAACTCGGCGGCGGCGAGGGCGATTCGGGGAGCCAGCAGGCGCTCGACGCCGGGGTCACGCATCTCGTTCAGGTACACGACCGTGCGCTCCATCGCGCCGCTGGCGGAAAAGCGGTCGAGGAAGCGTCGCCGCTCGCTCGCGGTGATGCCCATTCCGACGAAGACGACGGCGAACGATTCGTTGTGAGGGGCCCTGGCATCATCGACGATCTGCGCCGCCAGGTCGAGTCCGGGCAGGCCCGGTCCTGAGAAAACCGGTAACTTCTGCCCCCGTACCAATGTGTTGAGACCATCGATGGCTGAAACCCCGGTTTCGATCAGGTCGTTCGGCCGGAGCCGGCGCGCTGGATTCATCGGCGCCCCTGCGACGGGGACCATCGCCTCGCCGATGGGAGCCGGAAGCCCGTCGATGGGCGAACCGGCGCCGTCGAAGGCACGGCCCAGGAGCTCACGACCTACCACCGCCGTCGCGACCTCGCCCCGGAGCGTGATCGCTGCGTCGCCCGGCGCCAGGCCGATCGTCTCATCGAGGACTTGGACAACGGTCACGTCGTCGCCAGCGTCAATAACCTGGCCCCGGCGAAGCGGCTGGCCGGAGACCGCGATGGACGCCCACTCGCCAAGGGCGACGTGGCGCGCACCGCGGAGGAACAGCAGCGCGCCGGCGAGGCCGGAGGCGCCGCGGTAGGTACGGCTCAACAGGCTCATCCCACACCTCCGGCGAGGTGGGCCATTAGCCGCTCGGCGGCGGCAACGCGGACGGCGACTTGATCCGACGCTGCGTCCCGAACGGCGACCAGCGACCGCCGCGCGGCGCCGAGCTCACTGGCGTCCACCTGGAGCCCGCGTTGGATGGCTGCGAGCACGCGCCGATGCAACGTCAACGCGACGGTCACGAGCTTGTAGGTCTTGTCGAGACTCGAGCGCGCGTCGTTCGGATCGAAGGCGCTCTGGCCGAGGACGAGCTCCTGAAAGGTGCGCGCGGAGTCCAAGGTATGGCGGTCCGCATCCTGGAGCGCGTCGGGTCCGACGATTCCCGCGATATCGCGAAGCTCGCTGCCACGGCGGAGGAGCGCGAGGGCGGCACGACGCAGTTCGGGCCAATCGGACCCGGCTTCGGCGGCAAACCAGTCGGCGAGCTGATCGGCATAGAGCGAATAGCTGGCGCTCCAGTCGACCGCGGGGAACTGGCGTTGCTGCGCCAGGGTCGGATCGAGCGCCCAGAGCGCGCCGGTAACCCGCAGGGTGGCCTGGGTAACCGGTTCCGACAGATCCCCACCCGGCGGCGAAATGGCCGCGACCAC